>CAZUAW010000029.1:1370-15347 GCA_964618535.1 uncultured Thiotrichales bacterium | reverse complement strand
GGAATCAATAGATAAGCGAGAACTCGTGTAATTCATGAAATATTCGGGCTAGGAGGCGTCCGAGAATAGAGAACCTACTGCGGAAAATCTGAATTCGGCCAGATTTCCCTCGTTACGGCTCCTATTCTCGGACAGCCTCCTGACTGACAGTCGTGGCGTCACAGCCGACTATCATTCACCGGATATTGATCACTTGGGTTAGAAAGAAGTACCAAAAACGTGTGTCCAATATGAAATATAATCATTATCTTCGGTAAAAATACGCGCGGTGCCTACTTCTTTAAATTTTGGGTTCATCATGTTTTTACAGTGTCCAGGGCTTTCCAGTAAACCCTCGACGGCTTTCTTTTCGGTGATGAAGCCTGCCGCGAGATTCTCACCGTAAACTTTCCAGTTATAACCTGTCGCATCAACGCGATCACCAGCATTCAGGCCATCTGAGCCGGTATGTGAGAAAAAATTATGCTCAACCATATCGCCAGTGTGTATCCAGGCTGCCTGTTCTAATTGGCAACCCCAAGTCACAGCAGGTGCTGAGGCGAAGCTTTCATCACCGCACAAACGTGCCTGGGCACGAGCCAAATTAATTTCTGCAAGCATTCTTTCTTGCGATTCTGTAATGGCGCAGCCTGATTTTCCTACCGTATCGATGGTCGCATCGTCGATAGCTTCCTGAGGAAGATTAATCGCGTCAAGATCAAGCTCTGCATTTCGACCACCGTCTTCCGCATCGGCAAGCAGGTCGGCTATTTCTTTTTCATTACAGGCTGTCATAGAGACCGCAATCAATGCAGTGGAGGCGGCGGTTTTTAAAATACTGGAAAAATTCATTGTGTTGTCCTTTATTATTGTTGTTATTTGGATCTATTTTTGTTGTTAGATCTTTTGTTGTTTTAGTCCGCAATCTATCGCTTGAGGGCTAATTCTCAACAGTCTTTACCGTTGAGATGGGCAAAAGTTTGCCGGCTTTTGGCGGGCGGTGGAAGCGGCAAAACATTGCCACAGGACAAACGGAAAGCAAAAAGCTATGAGCGGATTATTTACTTAAAATGCTGCAGTTTTTCCGTGAACAGTGCACAAAGGCGGGCGGCAAGCTGTTGCCGTGGCAAAGTGATGCCATGATCCTGTAATCGGGTAATGACCAGGTTTTGAAAACCACAGGGGTTAATCTTTTGAAAAGGGTCTAAATCCAGATCGACGTTTAATGCGACGCCGTGATAGCTGCATCCGCGTCTGATTCGTAACCCCAATGCGGCGACTTTGGCATCCCCAATGTAGACGCCAGGAGCATCGCTGCGAGCACTTGCTTCGATTCGCAGCTCCGCCAATAAGGCAATGACAGACTCTTCCAACAGCGTTACCAATCGACGTACGCCCAGACCGGTTCTTTTTAAATCAATCAGCGTGTACATCATGATTTGCCCCGGGCCGTGGTAAGTCACCTGCCCTCCCCGATCAACATTGAGCACTGGAATATCACCCGCGTTGAGAAGATGTCTGGGATCAGCGTTTTGTCCCAAGGTGAAAATTGCCGGATGTTCGACCAGCCAGATTTGATCACGGGTATTGGCATCTCGGCTATCGGTAAAATCGCGCATCGATTGCCAGACTTTTTGATAGTCTTCTAATCCAAGCTCAATGACTTCAGGTGGCGCAACACTCACAAAGCCACCAGAACCTCTTTGGAGTCCGAAAGTGCTTGATAGATTGCATCCAGCTGGGGCTTGCTGGTGGCGGTGATGGTAACGGTAATACCAACAAAACGGCCTTTGCTACTTGGACGGAGTGTAAATTCACGATCGACACATTCGGGACTATGTTGCTGTAACGCCTCGCGCAAAACGTCACTCAACTTTTCCTGATCTGCCCCCATCACCTTGATGGGAAACTCGCAGGGAAACTCAAACAGAGTATCTTCTTCGCAGTTTTCAGTTTCTTCAGTCATGATCAGATTTTGCTAAGAGATTGCCGTTTGGTAAAGATCAAAAATCTGTTTCCAGAATTTACCAGGGCCACCAGAACCAACAGGCTTATCATCCAATATTGTCACCGGTAATGCACCTTTTGTTGAACTGGTTAGCCAGATCTCATCCGCTCTTTTCAGTAAATCGGTAGAGATCGCTGTTTGACGTAGCGGAATATTATTGTCTTCCAGTAATTTTAAGATGACACGTCGCGTAACACCCGCCAAAATCCACTCAGAAGTCGGTGGCGTCAGCACTTCACCTGATTGAACGACAAAAAGATTGGAAGCTGCACCTTCAGTCACATAGCCATCGCGCTGCAATATTGCCTCATAAGCGCCCGCATCCACCGCCTGCTGGCGTAATAGAACATTACCTAGTAGCGCAGTAGACTTGATATCACAACGATGCCAGCGAAAGTCTTCTAGCAGCACCGCAGAAACCCCATGCTCCTGAACCGCTTTCGAGATAGGCTTTAAAGGTGTCGCGGTAATCAATACTGTGGGCATCACCTGTTTAGGAAAAGCGTGATCTCTAGGTTTAGCCACACCTCGACTGACCTGAATATAGAGTGACAAATCACCGCCACCATTTCGGGAAATAATTTCCGAGATGGTTTTCACCCAGACAAGCTCATCAAGAGGGTTTTCCAGGTTAATCGCTGTGAGGCTCGCATTGAGGCGCTTTAAATGTGCTGCCAGATAAAACGGAGAACTGTCATACACTGGGATCACTTCATAGACCCCATCACCAAACAAGAATCCACGATCAAAAATCGACACAGATGCAGTCTCGGCATCCTGAAATTGACCATTAAGAAAAACAGTTTGAGACATAGTGTTATAGGCTATTCGAGCATCAATTTAACAGTATCAATCATGCGACTAAAAAACCCACCTGCTTCGATGGTTGATAGCGCAATCAATGGCGTTTTGTGCAACGGCTCACCGCCAAGACTAACCACAACAGAGCCCACAGTATCCCCCTGATCCACCGGTGCCATCAATTGCGCTGGGCGATCCAGTGTCACTTTCAACTGCTCATGTTGTCCCTTGGGATAAGTCACAAACAAAGAACGATCAACGCCAAGAGATAACGATTCATCATCACCTTTCCAGATACGCGCCTTTGCCACCTCTTGATTCTTGGCAAACAACTCACGGGTTTCAAAAAAACGAAATCCATAATTCATCAACGATTGTGACTGCTCCGTTCTAGCCTGTTTACTATCGGCACCCAGTACCACGGATATCAACCGCATACCTTTCTGCTTAGCGGACACGACCAGACAATACCCTGCTGATTCAGTGTGTCCGGTTTTAACACCATCAACCCGCTTGTCAATCCACAGCATTCGATTGCGGTTTGATTGCTTGATCTCGTTATATTCAAATTCTTTCTGGGAATAAAGCGCATATTCGTCGGGGAAATTACGAATCATGGCTTTTGTCAGCGTCAAGATATCGGTGGCAGTCGAATAGTGTTCTGGATCAGGCCATCCGGTGACATTCATGTAGTGCGTACCTTGCATTCCAAGGTGTTCCGCTTCAGCGTTCATTAACGAAACAAAGGCGGACTCAGAACCCGCAACATGTTCAGCCAGCGCGACGCTGGCATCATTACCCGACTGAATTACCATACCCTTGAGCAAATCGGCCACGCTGACATGTTTATTGACCTCAATAAACATTTTTGAGCCTTTCATCTTCCAGGCTTTCTCACTGACTAGCACCTGATCTTGACGACTAATTTGCTTTTCCCTGAGCGCCTGATAGACCAGATACGAGGTCATTATTTTAGTAATACTGGCAGGCTCTATCCGTTCGTCAACCGCCTTTTTAGTGAGAATTTTCCCACTATTAAAATCCGCAAGGAGGTAACTGCTGGCTGCAAGTTGCGGCGCTGCGGGTACAGGTTTTGCTGCCCGTGGTGGTTGCGTCGGTTTTTGCGGATGTTCCGTTTGCGCCACTAGCGACAAACTCAACAACAAGCTGGCGAATCCAACAGACAATCTGGCAAAACGAGTGATCATAAAAAACATCCTTGTAGCAAAGAATTAATCATTAAATAGAGCATGGTTAGCGACTGTAATAATTATTGGTGAACGATCCGATACTGAAAATATCCGCGATCTTGAAGCCCGGGATAAATGGCTTGAGCATCGGCATCACTTTGAAACGGGCCAACTCTCACTCGATGCAGCACCCCAATGGTGCTTTCAATCGGAACAATAAATACAGGGTTCGACTGGACTTCCATGACATCAACCATGACAGCTTCTGCACTTTCCATTTTGGCATAGGCACCAACCTGGATGAAGACTTCTTGTGCGACTGAATCAGCATTTAATTCCGCTTCATTCGTTGAATAAACAACCTCCCCAGTCGTCTCAATCACGGCAACCGGCTTTGTGGGCATACTCATGGGCGCTGGTGTCGTTGCGCTCACCGCTGCAACGGGTTTTTCAACAATTTTCTGGGGCTGATAGTCTCTGGGATTTAACACTTTAACTTCGACGGCAGCTGTACCCTCGGTGACCATATCGAGTTTACTAGCGGCAGCGTAAGAAAGATCAATCAGCCGATTTTTAACAAAAGGCCCTCGATCATTGACCCGCACGATCACCTTACGCTGGTTACTCAGATTGGTAACTTGGACATACGTGGGCAATGGCAACGTTGTATGCGCCGCAGTCATGTCATACATATTGTAAGTTTCACCACTGGAGGTACGTTTACCATCAAACTTTTTGCCATACCAGGAGGCTTTTCCTTCTGCGACATAGCCTGCTGAGCTGGGCATTACCCAGTAGCGTTGGCCGCGCTCGACGTAGGACTCTGGATTACCGTATTTACTTCTGGGCTCAGCCACGGGGACGGGCTCAGGTATTAACTCCACAGTCACACCTTCTTTTACCGGAGGGCGTTCAGGAACGGTGCCGCAAGCACTGAGTAAGCTGATTGCAGACAATAGGAAAAGAATAAGTTGGTGACGAAATATCATGGTAAATCTCAATGCCCTATGTTCCTTTTATTTTTGATTGCTTCAGCCAATTGAAATACTGCCAGAGCATACTTAACACTATGATTGTACTGGGTAATGACGTAAAAATTGTGATGCCCCACCCAATGCTCTATCCCCGAAGCACCCTCGAGCTTTAAGTAGACCAACTGTTCGTTGGCGCTCAGCGGACCTTTAGAATAAACGCCCGCTGCTTTTAATTGCGCAGCTGAAAACTGTGGCTTTCGGTTATTGGCATCCAGTTGCTCAAAACCCTGTCCGGTTACGCTTGCCTGACTGATCACCGACTTTCCCGTCTGCCAGTCATGTTGCTGAAAATAATTGGCGACGCTGCCTATCGCATCTTCCGTACTGGTGAATAGATCCCGATCACCATCCGCGTCAAAATCAATCGCAAAGTTGCGATAACTACTGGAAATGAATTGCCCCATCCCCATCGCCCCTGCATAAGAACCTTTGAGCTTATGTGGATCCAGAGATTCCTCATCCGCGAGTAAAATTAAATGTTCTAGCTCACTCAGAAAAAAAGCGCTTCGCGGCGGATAATCAAACCCTAAGGAGACCAGTGTATCGAGTACAGAAAAGCCACCCATCCGGGTACCATAAAATGTTTCTACCCCGATGATCGCAACGATAATTTCTTCTGGAACCCCGTAAGCCTCAGAGGCTCGTTTCAGAGTGACTGCGTTTTCCTCCCAAAATTTCTCACCCGCATCTATCCGTTTATCGGTAAGAAAAATAGGCCGATACTTTGACCAGGGCTTGCCCTCTGCCGGTTTTGCAATAAGTTCCAATACTCGGGTTTGCTGTGTCGCGGGTGACAAAAATGCCGCAATTTTGGTGACCGGAATGCCGTGTTTTTGATGCACAGATTGTATAAATTCCTGCACATCCTGGCGTTGCAGATAACCTCTTTGTATCAGACCTGTGCGCGCCTCAGCAGTTCCCCAAAGCAGCAGTAGTACGAACAAGATCTGGTTTCGATTGAACTTCATCTCTGACTCATTAGTTTTCGTTGATTTTGAATACCCATGAGCATACCGAACCCAGCCATCAGCGTCACCATTGATGTCCCCCCATAACTCACCAGAGGAAGAGGCACACCCACCACAGGCAGCAACCCCGATACCATCCCGACATTCACAAAAAAGTAGATAAAAAAGGTCATACTCAAACCGGTTGCCAACAAACGCTCATAGGTATCCTGCGCGTACCAGGCAATATACAAACCACGTAACACAATCAACAAATACAGCACAAACAAGGAAGCAATACCAATTAAGCCAAATTCTTCACCAAACACTGAAAAGATAAAATCGGTCGATTGCTCAGGTAAAAACTCTAAATGCGCCTGCGAACCTTCCAGCCATCCTTTACCGTGAATTCCGCCTGAACCCAATGCTATTTTTGATTGAATAATATGGTAGCCCGCACCCAAAGGATCCGTCTCTGGCTTGATAAAAACTAGGATCCTCTGCTTCTGATATTCATGCATTAAGCGCCACAGCACCGGCACAGCAGCCATGCTAACCGCAGTCGTAACAATAATTGTTCGCCAGCGAATACCTGCGACAAACACCACCACCAAGCCCGAAAACGCAATCAGCAAAGCAGTACCCAAATCAGGCTGTAGATAGATCAATGCCGTCGGAACCACCACTAGAAGTCCACCAACAACGACTTCTTTCCAGCTTGGCGGCAGCTGTCGCTCCGCAAAATAAAAGGCCACGATCATTGGGGTCGCCAGCTTCATCAGTTCAGAAGGTTGAAAACGGAAAAGACCTAGATCGAGCCAACGTTGCGCACCCTTGCCTTCAATACCAATCACCAGCACTAATACCAACATTACCACACCGGTTAGATAGAGTGCCGGGGTCCATATGAATAGGTAATTCACCGAGATCTGTGCGACGGCAAGTAGCACCACCAAGGCAAGCCCAAAGCGCGTCAATTGGCGAATCATTCGCGCCTCAGATTGTCCCGAAGCGCTAAATAAAATCATCAGCCCAACCGCCATTAATACGAGCAGCAGCATCAGTAGCAGTGGATCCAGTCTTAAGCGTTTTAAAAAATCCCGGATAGGTCGTTTCTGCTGATACGGTTCAAGTTCCATCTGAGCCTCTTGCTAACTTGGGCGGTAACTCTGGTGTTAATGGTGTCGGTACTGGTAAACGCTTGGGATCCAGCCAGGCATCCATAATTTTTCGCGCGATGGGTGCCGCCACTCGACTACCATGACCACCGTGCTCAACAATTACCGCCACTGCAATCACCGGATCATGCAATGGCGCAAAACCGATATAGAGTGAATGATCCCGTAATTTTCGCTTTAGTTTTTGGGCGTCATATTCTTCATCTTCTGCCAGCCCGAAGACCTGTGCCGTGCCAGTCTTACCGCCTGATGCATAGCTGCTGCCTTCAAATGCACGTCGAGCCGTTCCATTTGGAGCACTGGTCACATTATTCATACCGTCAATAATAGTGTCCCAATATTCAGCACTCAGACCCTCAATGACACGAATATTGGAGTCAGTGAGCTTTTGTGGATCCTTTTGGCTGGAGAAGCGAGATTTCAAAAATGTTGGTTTGGTACAGCGGCCACGGCCAGCAATACAAGTTGTCATCGCAGCTAGTTGTAGCGGCGTGGTCAACACATAGCCCTGACCAATGCCTGCAATGATGGTCTCACCCGGAAACCAGACCTGACCAAACTTGTTCTTCTTCCATGCCTGTGAGGGATTGATGCCTGTTTTTTCACCGACTAAATCGATCCCTGACGGCAGACCTAGACCAAATTTCGCATACATATCATGAAGTCGATCAATACCAACTTTAAACGACAGATCATAGAAATAGACATCGCAAGATTGCGTAATGGCCTGACTCATATCAACCCAGCCGTGACCACTTTTACGCCAATCTCGATATTTTCGCTTGGCATTGGGAAGCGTATAAAACGGACCTGCATAGAATTTTTTATCTGCCGGAATGACGCCATTCACTAATCCAGCCAATGCGGTTACCGGTTTAATCGTGGAACCTGGAGGATACTGCCCCAATGCCATTCGGTTGAACAAAGGTCGCTCAGGATCATCGCGAAGCTTTGCGTAGTTTTTAATCGAGATTCCGTTCACAAACAGGTTCGAATCATAGCTGGGCACACTCACAGCAGCGAGCACCTCCCCATTACGCGGATCAATCGCAATGGCTGAGCCAGTTTGTCCTTCGTCAAAGGCATCGGCGAGCACTTTTTGTAAACGCGTATCCAGACTCAGCACCAGGCCATCACCAGCAACCGGTGGCTGCTGCTCCAAAGTTCGGATATATCGCCCCTTGGAGTTGATCTCCTCTTCGCGAATGCCCGCTTGACCATGTAATTGGTCTTCGTAGTATTTCTCTACACCGGTTTTACCAATATGGTTTGTGCCACGGTAATTTCGCTTATCCAGAGTTTCCAATTCGCGTTGATTAATTCGCCCGACATAGCCAATGGCATGCGCAGTCAAGGCGCCATAAGGATAAAAACGTTGTAATCTGGGCACCACCTCAACACCAGCAAAGCGATCGCGCGCCAATGAAAATAGAGCGACTTCTTCATCACTCAAGTTATATAGCAACGCCACGGATTGAAACGAAGGCACGGTTCTACGAAGTTTATGAAATTTTACAATTTCGGCGTTAGAAACCTCCAGCACCTTACTCAGCTGTAATAAGGTGTTACCGAGGTTTTTTACCCGCCCGGGTATGATTTCAAGGTTAAATGCTGTCTGGTTTTCTGCTAACAGATTACCGCGACGGTCATAAATCAAGCCCCTGGAAGGTGCCATCGGCGTCAGTCGTACGCGGTTTTCCTTAGCCAGCGTACTGTAGTGCCCGTACTCAATCACCTGCAATGAATACGCACGTAGAAACAACATCCCCGTCAGCATGAAGACAACAAGCACCAGAAACAGCATGCGCGATGCAAACATTGCTCGTTCCCGGTGTACATCCTTGATGACTGGTTTACGCGCCATAGATTAATCAGACATTCTGTAAAAATTAATTGGTATTTTTAGGAGCGTAGATTATCCTATTAAGCGGCATTCCTCGCTATGATTTTCTTTTTCATTCTTTGATTCAAAACCACATTAAAAAATGTTTGCTACTGCTGCTAATCACCCCGGCTTCAGTGACTCTGGCACAAACGCAAGCCTGGAATTATTGTCCGCCATCCTCCACCCTCACCGGCAAGCTCGATCCCGCAGCAAATAACAGTGACGATGGCGAGATAAAAGTCAGCGCTGATGCCTTAGAAACACTGGATGACCGTACCATGCGTTTTACTGGATCAGTCAGCTTGCAGCAAGGCGACCAGTCGATTACCGCCAATCAAATCAAGATCTTTGATCAACCACGCAGAATTGAAGCCAGTGGTTCCATCGAAGCGCTCACCGGAGAATTCCGCCTACAAGCTAAGTCAGCAGAGCTGGATGCGGACAGTGAAAGTAGCCGCTTTTTGGATGTGAACTACGAATTTTCTCCACGACACGCATACGGTTCAGCCCAACGCATCACGCAAAAAGGCAAAGTATTGTCACTTGATGGTGCCAGCTACAGTACCTGCCTGCCCAGTAAACGCGATTGGGAATTCACTGCCGGACACATCAAGCTCGATCCGGGACTGGGCATTGGTTACGCCACAAATGCGCTGTTTAAATTTAAGTCTGTGCCATTTATTTACTTACCCGCCATTACCTTCCCGATCAATAACAAGCGACGTAGTGGCGTACTGGTTCCTTCATTTAGAAATGCTGATGAGACCGGAACAGAAGTCATTACACCTTTCTATTGGGATATCTCTCCCGCACAAGACCTGCAGATCACCCCCAGATTCATGTCCAGGCGGGGCGCGATGCTACAAAATAAGTACCGTTATCTGGGTAATGAATTTGCCGGTGAAATTCGTTTGGATTATCTCAACGACGATAAACTCTTCAATCAAGATCGGTATTTTTATGCGCTAAAACACAAGCATCAGCTAGCCCGAAGGTGGCGAATAGACCTTAAAGGCAGTGTCATCTCAGACAATGACTATTTTGCAGATTTCTCTGGTGGACTCACCACTGCGGCAACCACTCACCTGGAACGAAAAGCGGATTTTATTTTTGCTTCGCGGCATCTCCAGGGGTTATTGCGAGCTCAGGCTTTTCAGACCGTTGATGACAGTATCGCCCTGAATGATCGCCCCTATCAACGCCTCCCCCAAATTAGTCTTGAGGGATTAGCGCCGCTTAACCACGAATTCGCGAATCTCTCCATGAATGCCGATTTCACTCGATTCATTCATCCCAGCCTTCCAGATGCAAGCCGCCTGAATCTAGCGCCAACGATCAATTTATCCTGGATTACGCCTGGTGCATATATCAAACCCGCATTAAGCTGGCATATCACCCGCTACGATTTTTACCGGCAACAAAATGAAATACCCAGTTCACTCACCCGTGATATCCCTGTTGCCAGCATTGATAGCGGATTATTTTTTGAACGTACCACTCAAAGCGGTGACATCCACACACTCGAGCCACGCCTCTACTACCTAAACGCCCCTTTTCGCCAGCAAGACAATATCCCTATATTTGACTCTGACGAACCAGCGTTTATCTTCTCTTCGCTGTTTCGCGACAATCGCTTTAGTGGTCTCGATCGCATCGGTGATGCCAACCAAATGACGTTGGCACTTTCCAGTCGCGTACTCAAAAAGACTGATGGCCGACAAAAGTTTTCTGCCAGCATCGGCCAAATTTACTACTTTGATAAACAGCGCGTTACCCTGCCTGGCGAAACTCGAAACACCGAAAACCGCTCAGATCTTGCCGCAGAACTCGCCTTCAAACCGGATGCCAAATGGAGTATGCGCGGCAGCCTGATCAGCGATAACAAACTCGATTCAGCACGCGTAGCAACAGCCAGAGTTCGCTACCGCAATGGCGGCAACAAAATATTCAATCTTGAACATCGCTTTCACCGCGATGACGATATTGATCAAACCAACCTCTCTGCAGTGTGGCCAATCAACCGTAACTGGCGTTTTTTAGGTCGCTGGCTGTATTCCCATGAATCAAGAGATGATCTTGAGGTACTGACCGGCCTGGAATACGAATCGTGCTGCTGGAAAGCTCGGCTACTCAATCGTCGCTATGTAATTAATGACGAAGGAGAATATAATGACAGCATCTACGTACAATTAGTGCTCAAGGGATTAGCCTCTCTGGGTACTGGTAATTCGGTTCTGGAAACAAGTATTCCGGGATACGTGTTAAACGATGACTAGGCAACAAGAGAATTAGAGATAATGAAAAACACCCGTATTCTAAATATCTTAGGTGGTGCGTTGCTACTCGGCGCGCTCCCTATCATTCAACCCGCGCAGGCTGAAATTCAATGGCTGGATAACATTGTTGCGGTGGCTGGAAAACAAGTCATCACCCAAACTGAGCTGAATCAGGAACGTCGCATGGTCGAACACCAGCTGCGTTCACGCAAAACACAGGTTCCGCCAAATTCTGCGCTGGACCGGCAGGTGATGGAAAGACTCATTGTGAAGAAACTACAACTGCAAGCAGCAACACGCGTTGGTATTCGGATCGATGATGAAACACTGGAAAGAGCAGTGGCTAAAATTGCAGATGAAAATGGCATGGGCATGTCAGACTTTCGCCGCGCCATACGTGATGAAGGACTTGGTTATTCCGAATTCCGAAATAATATTCGTGATGAACTCGCCATCAATTCACTGCGTGAGAGGCAAATTAAGAAACGGGTGAATATTACCGAACAGGAAATTGACGACTTTATTGAAGCCAATGTCGGTGCAGCCGCCAATACTGAATACTCACTCTCACACATCCTTGTATCCATTCCAGGTGCTGCCAGTCCAGAGCAAATTGAAAAATCCAAAGCAGAAATCAGCAAAATTCGCGCGCGCGCACTGGAAGGCGCTGATTTTAGCCAACTTGCGATTACCCACTCAGACGGACAAAAAGCACTCGAAGGTGGCAATCTTGGCTGGAGAAAAACAGCAGAATTACCCTCTATCTTTTCTGCCGAAGTAAAAAAGCTGAAAACTGGTGAGATTTCCAATCCGATCCGCAGCCCCAGTGGTTTTCACCTGGTTAAGTTAAACGATAGCAAAGGCAGCGCTGCTGGCCCCAAAACGACCGAATCTAAAGCACGCCACATATTGATTAAAGGTGACGATGCACAGAAAACACTCAAACGTCTGAGAGCAGAAATAAAGGCTGGGGAAGATTTCGCCACGCTGGCAAAGCAGCATTCCGCCGATGTCGGTAGCGGTAAGCAAGGTGGCGATCTGGGTTGGACCTTTCCAGGTACCTTTGTGCCAGAATTTGAAGCAACCCTTGAGCAACTAAAAGTGGGTGAAATTAGTCAGCCATTTGCCAGTCAATTTGGTTGGCATATCCTCCAGCTCATGGATCAGCGCACCGCTACCATACCCCAGGAAATGCTCCGTCAGCGTGCCAAACAACTGCTCTCACAGCAAAAACAGGAAGAAGAACTACAGCTTTGGCTGCGCCGCCTACGTGATGAAGCGTTTGTTGAATATCGACTGCCGGGCATGGATCCAGCGGACGAGAGTTAGTGCTTGCAATCACTCCGGGAGAACCTGCAGGTATCGGGCCTGACTTAACAGTTTTGCTGGCGACTCAAGGCAAACTTGATCAAATCACTGCAATTGCTAATCCGGAATTGCTACTTGATCGCGCTAAAACACTCGGAATCAATCTTGAGCTGACAGAATTCCCCAAGCAAGGAAATTCACCACACGCCCTTAGCATTGTCCCGATCCCCTTGCCCAAGAAAGTCGTCACAGGGCAACTCGATACTGGCAATGCACAGTACGTCCTGGACACGCTTGACCGTGCCACCCAGGGTTGTCTTGATGGAGAATTTTCCGCGCTGATAACGGGTCCGATACACAAAGGCATTATCAACGCAGCAGGCATTCCATTTACCGGACACACCGAATACCTTGCTAATCTCTGTGATGACCCACGCCCTGTGATGATGCTGACTGCCGACTCCCTGCGGGTTGCACTCGTCACCACTCACCTGCCCTTAAAAGACGTCTCAGCAGCCATTACCGATGCCAATCTGGAAGCAGTGATTACTATCTTGCACCGTGATCTCGTGCATCGCTTTGGAATAGATAAACCAGTCATTTTGGTCTGTGGATTGAACCCACATGCCGGTGAGGACGGCTATTTGGGTATGGAAGAGATCGACACGATTATTCCCACCCTCGAGCGTTTGCGCCTAAGTGATATCAATCTGATTGGCCCATTGCCAGCAGACACCTTGTTCACCCCTCGGCATCTCGAGCAAGCAGACGCGGTCTTGGCGATGTATCACGACCAAGGATTACCGGTACTCAAACATGTTGGTTTTGGTCATGCCATCAACGTGACACTCGGTTTGAAGATCATTCGAACATCGGTTGATCACGGCACAGCGCTTGATTTAGCGGGTACAGGGAAGGTAGAAACCGGCAGCCTGATTGCTGCGATTGATCTTGCAAGGGAATTAGTAGGCGCAGCGACAAGCGCCGCACCTACCAATTAAAGCCTAAAACGTTAGAACCTTGGTCCAGCATTCTTCTGTGCTTCAAACTGCTTAAGCGCCATTTCAGACTGGGCTTTAGCCTCCTCTGCTGCTTTCAAAGCCGCGTCATTGTCTCCATCCGCAGCCGCTTTCTCAGCTTCTTTGATGACCTTATTGGTGTTAACCCAGGCAGCGCCATCGTTCTTCGCTTTTTTGTATAAGGATTTGGCATCGTCCAATGTTGCACCTGCATCGCCACCGGCTGAAGAAGACGTTGCTGCTCCGCCAACTGCCGCCGCTGTAGCAGCACCCGCGCCGACAACGGCAGTTGTTGCTGCAGAGCCAGCACCTTTGACCGCATCTGCGGCACCAGAAGCTGCGCCTTTGGCAG
>CAZUAW010000029.1:0-1270 GCA_964618535.1 uncultured Thiotrichales bacterium | reverse complement strand
TGGTAGCATCAACTGCTTTTCCGCCCAGATCTTTTGCGCCGTCAACTGCGGCAGAGCCAGCACCTTTGACCGCATCTGCGGCACCAGAAGCTGCGCCTTTGGCAGTATCAACAGCGCCATGAGCCGCACCTTTAGCAGCATCAACAGCGCCGTGGGCAGCACCTTTGGTAGCATCAACTGCTTTTCCGCCCAGATCTTTTGCGCCGTCAACTGCGGCAGAACCAGCATCTTTGACACCATCAACAGCAGCTGAGCCCATATCTTTTGCACCTTCGGCCACTTGGCCTGCAGCATCTTTGCCCGCTTCGGCAACTTCTTTGGCTTTTTCGCAACCGGCTAAAACCAATGCGATAGTACAAGTAGCAAGTAATAATTTTATTTTCATCTTTATCTCTCTATGATTTGTGTGGTAATTTCGACCCCGTGAGTTTTACAATGAATAGTGAATTAGGTCAAACTTTCCGGTCAACCTAGAAAAATCAGTTGAGCGTGATCCAAATGATTTTTCTAGAGTCAATCACTACATCACACCGATTTTTATGAATTCCGATGAATCCGAACGATATGGTCGCCATTTGCAGCTTGAAGGCTTTGGTGAACCAGCACAGCGATCTTTACTCAGCAGCCACGCTGTCATCATAGGTGTCGGCGGTCTAGGCTCGGCGGTAGCTTATTACCTGGCCGCTGCGGGTGTGGGAGAAATTTCTCTGGTCGATTTCGATGTGGTTGAGCTGAGCAATTTGCAGCGTCAGATTATTCACTTTAGCGACGATATCGGTAAACTCAAAGTAGATTCAGCAGCAGAACAGCTAAAAGCGCTCAACCCCGGTATTAAGATCAACGCAATCAGGCAAGCCTTGGGCAAAACCGAACTATGTACATTGGCAAAGGCAACGGACGTTTTTATTGACTGCTGTGATAATTTCTCGACTCGCTTTGAACTGAATCAAGTCTGTGTCGAAAGTAAAACCCCTCTGGTTTCTGGTAGTGTCATTCGCTACGAGGGGCAAGTGTGCGTATTCGATTCACGGGATTCAGAGTCTCCGTGCTACCAGTGTCTATACCAGCCCGTCAACGAAGGCGAGGGAGAAACCTGCAGTCAAACCGGTGTGCTTGCCTCAGCACCCGGTATTATTGGCAGCATTCAGGCAACTGAGGCAATTAAAATACTCGCCCAGATTCCGGTCGTACCTGGGAAATTATTGGTGATGGACGCTAAAACAATGGAATGGCGCAGCATTCGAGTACCTAAAGATCCTGCCTGTACAGT
>CAZUAW010000028.1:6264-15429 GCA_964618535.1 uncultured Thiotrichales bacterium | reverse complement strand
CTAGAAGGAGTGATTAGATCAGCGCCGATGCGAAAGCGATCTGCATCTCAAAATTCTAACTACGCACAATTTGTTGTGCCGAATGCTGATCATTTCTTTGATGGTGAAGAAAAACAGTTGCTGGAGATTGTTTTGAATTGGCTGAGAAACACAGTCAAATAATCGTTACTTAGCCACCGAAAATTACAGAAGCAAAACTCAACCAGGCAACAACGATCAGCACAACAATGATAGTCAACGGAAGATTGCTAAATGAAAACATAGTCCCACTCTATTAGAGAATAACGATATACGAAAATTACGTTATCCTTTGCGCTTACGCAAGTTTTTCTTCTCAGCCTGATAGTCGGGAATCATTGGGTCATCATCATCCATCAGAATTCTGTGACCAGGGCCTTCCAAATCATCATACTGACCGCTCTTTACGCTCAAAATAAAAGCGACAATCGCAATACCAGCAAGGACAACAGCCAGTGGTACCAATAAATAGAGAATATCCACAATAATTAGTCCTTGGTTCGTCGGGATTCTCGTAAACGCAAGGCGTTAAGAACCACAAATAATGAGCTAAAAGACATTCCAATCGCCGCCATCCACGGAGCAATGTATCCCGCAGCAGCTAGTGGTAATGCAAGTAGATTATACCCAATCGCCCAGATGAAGTTCTGCCGCACAATTTTCAACGTTGCTTTGGCTCGCTTTATACTCTGCGGCAGTCGATTCAGATTTTCTGACAACAACACCATATCCGCACTAGCTTGTGCCAGCTGCGCGCCACCACCCATCGCAATGGATACATCTGCTCCCGCCAATACTGGCGCGTCATTAACTCCATCACCGACCATCGCCACCACTCGCCCTTGTTGCTGCAAGTTTTTCACGTATGCCAGTTTATCGTCAGGTAACTGTTTGGCAAATGCAGTTTTAATATTCAACTGCCCCGCCACTTTTGCTACCGCCGCCTCATTGTCGCCGCTTAAAATATGCAGTTTAATGCCCAATTGTTTGAGTGCCATAACGACTTCTTTCGCCTCAGAACGAATCTCATCCCCTAGCTCAAACCTCGCCAACATTGAATCCTGAGTCGCAAGATAAATGCAGGTGTCCGTTGTAGTTACATCGTCAAAGTCAGCATGCCACTGGCGAACGTAGGATAAATTCCCGAGCCGCAGCAATTGACCCTCATGACGACCCAGAATCCCCATTCCCGGCAGTGATTCAATGACCTCGACATCTGCAGATTTTTTAACACCCGCACTGATCGCCACTGCAATAGGATGTTCGCTGTAACTTTCCAGCCCAGCTGCCAGCGCATGAACCTGCATCTGCGAAACTTTCCCCAATATCTTGATCTCAGTGACAAACAATTTCCCACGGGTCAGAGTACCTGTTTTATCAAACACCATATCTGTCACTGATGACAGCGTTTCCAAAGCGTGGCCTCGAGTTGTCAGCACACCCATTTTCGTCAGCACGCCCACGGTAGCCGTGATCGCAACAGGCGTTGCCAGCGAGAGTGCGCATGGACAAGTCACCACCAATACCGACAAAGTTATCCACAGAGCATTTGCCGGTTCACGCCAGTACCAAAAACTGAAAACACACACTGCTACCAGCAAAAGCACCGCAACAAACCAACCGGCAACCCGATTAGCCAACTGTGCAATTTCAGGCTTTTCTGCCTGAGCGCGCTCCAGTAAACGGGAGATTCCAGCGAGCACCGTATCCTGACCCAGCTTCTCCAGTTTCAAGGTGACTGGGGAAGCTCTATTAATAGAGCCTCCAATTAAATAGTCACCCAGCTGCTTGGACAAAGGCAGGCTTTCACCCGTCAGCAATGACTCATCGACACTGGTTTTACCCTCCACAATGACACCATCAGCCGGTATTAATTCGCCCCCCTTAACAACAATTTCATCACCAACGGTCAGCTCAGTGACAGGCACCGGCTCGATGCCGTCGGCTGTTTTCTTATGCGCTGTTGCAGGTACTAACCGTACTAACTCATCTGCAATCTCACCCGCTTTATGCCTTGCAGACAGCTCCAAAAACCGCCCCAGCAAGAGAAAAAAGGTGAACATCGTGACTGAATCAAAATAGACCTCTCCAACACCCCTCACCGTCGCCCAGATGCTAGCCAGAAATGCGGCACCGATTGCCAGCGATACCGGTACATCCATACCCAGCTGCCGAAACTTGAGATCGCGCCAAGCGGAGCGGAAAAAAGCCTGTGCAGAATAAAGAACAACCGGTGTAGCAACAACCAGACTCGCCCACCGCAACAGATTGCGAATGGAATCACTCATCCCTTCATCAGCGCCCAGATACATGGCAACCGCCATCATCATCACCTGCATCATGCCGACCGCAGCCACGCCGATACGCCGAATCGCCTGCCGACGCTCTTGTTTATGCAATGCCTCCTGCCTACCTGGATCAAAAGGATGTGCGTGATAACCAATTTCAGAAATGGCCTTGAGGACATCGCTAAGATTTAACTGACTGTTGTCCCAAGCGAGTTGCGCACGGTGATTCGAATAATTCACCTGAAAACTAATCACGCCGGGCAACGCCTGAACATGGCGCTCATTCAACCAGACACAAGCCGCACAAGTGATTCCTTCAAGAATCAACGCCGCCTCGCGTCGATCCCCCGCCAAATTTTGCACAAAGGTTTTTTGTAACTCATCGTTGTCATACAGCGTCAATTCACGCAGCGATTCAGGCAGAAGTTCTTCTGGCGTTGCTGGATTAGCAGTGCGGTGATCGTAGAAGCCTTCCAAATGATTATCCACAATCGCATTCGCAACCGCTTCGCATCCAGCGCAGCACATAGCACGTGGCTCATCGAAAATGGTTACCTTAATATCGAGACCTTCGGGGACAGGCAGTCCGCAATGGAAACAGGAACTCGCATTATCGCTAGTCAAAATTAGCTACATCTTTATGGTTTTAGATTGATCGAATAGTACAACACGCCACACTCGAAAAATTGACCTATGACATTCAACCGAAGCTTTCTCCTTGGTCTAAGGCAGACAGACTTATTCTTTCTGGACTTGAGTGACAGCCCGCACCTCATGCGATTCATCACCACGCTCGATCTTTGCGACCAACGACCAGCGGCCTGGTTCTGGCAATATCAATTTCACGAGATATTCTCCCGGATTGCTTTCCTGCATTGAGAACTCTATGTCTTTGTTTTCATCTGAGGAGCGCAGGAACCGACCTGTTACGGATGCTTGGGAAACAGGATCCCCTTGTTGGTCGACAACTTTTATTTTAAAGATTGCTGGCTGATTGGCGATCGCTTTGCCCAACCAGCCCTTTTGGACTTTCCAGCCACGCTTTTGCTGGCTCTCTCTAGCTTTTAAGTATTGATTAAACTGGGCTTCTTTTTCCTGATAATCATGGGAGACTGGGCCAGGGAATTTGGAGACGATGATGTTTTTTGAGCGTGGTTCGGGTAGAAAGCGTTTTGCAAAATTGGCATTCATACCTTTCTCCGCCAATGTCAGAATCGTTCCATCAACTACCACCAGGGTAAGAAAGAATCCGACCAGTACTGCCGGCCCCCAATGGAACCACCGCTGCGGCGTTTCCGAGTTTTCTGCTTGTCGCGCTTCCCAGTGCGAAGTGATGATCCCAAGCACATAAGGAATCATGATGTAGAACGTCACGTGGATGATAAAATAATCCAGCCCCTGCCAATTAAGAATGCCAAAAGGTAAAAACAACGCTACGGCAATCACTACCAGAAAAAATGCAATTTGCTTTCCGGCGAAGCGGGTCCAGCGGTATAACATTGCAAAAACCGCTATCTCAATAGCGAGCACAATGCCGAGACTATAAACCAAATTACTCACGGTCGATAAAACCGTGCAGAAATCTCAACCGGCTGAATATCACTTTCCGCATCTTGAGCAAGTGGTTGAACCACGAAGAAAAAGTCCTGAACTTTGCCCGGTAAATGGGTATCCGGCGATTGCTTTAACTTAACGAAAACTCGTAAATGCTTTAACGGCTCCAAACGAATCGTTTCTATTTTTCCAGTATCAAGCTGCGCTTCTATGCCACTCAAATCTAGCTGCCATGTTTGTGGGTGAACCGTTTGATTACTGAGTTTAATTTCATAGCTATTTTGCACTGATCCATCAGACAAAGTTACAAACAGCGGTTGGCGAATTTGGCGCACAGAAGTTTCAAGCACCGGTTTAGTCAACACACTCCAGACCAGTACGCCGGTGGCAATAACCAAACCCAAGCCATACCCAACATTTTTCAGGGTAAACCATTTGAGCTTGTTACCCTCATCTTCAGTTTCAGAAGAATAGCGAATGAGGTTCTTTTCCCAGCCCATTCTATCCATGACGGTGTCGCAGGCATCAATACAAAGCGCACAATGAATGCATAAGATCTGCAATCCATCGCGAATATCTATACCCGTGGGACAGACCTGAACGCAATACCCGCAATCGATACAATCGCCAATCCCCTCATCACTTCTTTGCTCGGGGGTTTTTAGTGTTTTGGTGACTTTAGCTCGGCCTTTTTTACCTTCACCGCGCAATGAATCATACGCAACGATACGCGTATTTTTATCAAACATGGCGCTCTGAAAACGTGAATACGGACACATATGGGTACAGGTTTGCTCACGCGCCATACCCGCCATTGTAAAGGTCGTAAACGTCAGAATTGCGGTGGTGACATACATTGCAGATGGCGCATCACCTGTAAAAAATCGCAGTAATAATTCGCCAGCGTTACCCCAATAGAGGCTAAAAGAAATGGCAGTCCAGAATGCCACTAATAACCAAGCTGTCCAGGTCGTCACTTTTTTGCGTATTTTCACAGCATTCCAAGGCGCTTTATCCAGCTTAATTCTTGCGGGTCGCTCGCCTTGAATCCATTTTTCCAGACGAAAAAACACATCGGTCCAAAGTGTCTGAAAACAAAAGTAGCCACAAAAAACGCGCCCACCGATGCCGGTAATAAAGAACAGCAGCATCGCTGCGATAATCAGAAAACCGGCTAGCCAGAAGATTTGTTCTGGCTGAACCACCAGACCAAACAGGTAATATTTTCGCGCAATAATATCAAACAAAATGGCCTGATCAGGCCCAACCTCGCGCGGCCAAGGCAACCACGGTAACCCGTAATAAACCAGATAGGCGAGAATCAGAATGACATATTTAATATTGCGGAACCGCCCTTTTACCGAGCGAGGATAGATCGGAATTACAACGTCACTTTGTGGGGCGGGAATCATTCTGGTTAGACCTCAGGTTCACGCCAGATATACTCTTCGCGCTTGAGAATACCCCGTTTAGAGTGCGTAGATTTTCGTCAAGGGCAAGACGCGAAGACGAAGTAATAGCGGGCTATTGCGAGTCTTTGCAACGCAGCCATTGGCGAAAAGATGCGTGCTTGAAATGGGGTATTCTTGAGTGCGAAGAGTATACATCCCTGTTGGCGTGAGCAGACTACTGCCCACCCCCAAGTTGGTGAATAAACACGGTTAGCATTTTATTTTGTTCATCTGTGAGGCGACCATTCCACGCCGGCATCTTTCTTTCCACGCCGTTGCGAATGACATTCTTGACCAAACTCAACTTGCCTTGATACTCGTGCTCAGCACCAACATCTACAATCGTCCAGATCTTATCCGTAAGATTTGCTGCACCCTGAGATTTAAGCCCTGTCGCATCAGCAGAATGGCAGTAATAACAGCCTCCGCCCTGGCCTTGAAATAAGCCTTGGCCTGCTGTAATCGCAGCCGCATCTCCACCTTCTATCCCAGAAAGACTTAGCACATATTGCGCGACAGCATCCAGTTCGTGCGCGGAAAATGTCTTTTCAAATTTTGGCATGTATCCATAACGACCGAGTTCAATACTTTGCTGGATATCATGAATTGATCCACCCCATAGCCAGTCATCGTCTGCCAGATTTGGATAAAATCCAACCACGCCACTACCACCACTGCCATGACAGCCTGCGCAGTTGTCCGCAAACAAAACTTTGGAGGTTGAGCGCATAAACGCCATCTTTTCAGGATCTTTCAAGATATCCTCATACGAGGTATTGGCGACTTCCTGAAAATACTCTTTTTGCCGAACCGCTTTGGGATCCGTTTGCTGCTTTGACAAATAGAGTGAGCGGGTATTCCAGTGCGTTGTTACCTTCTCGCCTTTATCGTTGACGAAGGTAATATCATTCATCATCCCAGTCGTATAACTTTTGCCAACCGGCCAGGCGGGATACAGCAACCAATAAACCAAAGCAAAAACGACGGTTGCGTAAAATGCCCAGATCCACCAGGTAGGAATAGGATTATTGTATTCCTGAATATCACCATCCCAGGCATGACCGGTGGTTTGTGCAGACTGCTTTTTTGGTGTTGGTTTACTCATTCTTTACCCCGTTCATCATCTGCATCAGCATGAGGACGATTCAACTCATCATCGTCCTGCAAAGGAATATATTTGTATGACTCCAGTCGCTCGCTACGTTTCCGATTACTATAAACGTAAACGATAATCCCGACAAAAAGCGGGAAGAAAAACAATAGCGCAGCAACTTTGCTATTGGCTAAATCTGTAAACCACGAAAACATTACCTGAACTCGGTGAAATAGCCTTCATCATACTGACTGAAATCCACCAGTGTCCCGAGCATTTGGAGATAAGCAACCATTGCATCCATTTCGGTTAATTCGCCTGGCTTGCCGTCAAAATTATTGCTTTGCGCCTCAGCGATTAGGTTTTTCTCCGCGCCGTTAATGTCCAGTTTTTGAGCAATCACTTCGCCGTACTCTTCAACATTCACCGCATATTCTTCAGGTGTGATTGAGTAAGGCACGCCCACTTTTTTCAGCGCCCGCATTCTGTCTGCCATATCTGAAAACTGGAGTGAATTTTTTAGCAACCACGGATAATTCGGCATGATCGATTCTGGAACAACCGAGCGCGGAGCCACCAAATGTTGAACCTGCCATTCATTTGAATACTTACCACCAACGCGTGCTAAGTCAGGCCCAGTACGCTTTGATCCCCATTGGAATGGATGATCGTATTTTGATTCTGCCGCCAATGAATAATGACCGTAACGCAGATTTTCATCACGAAAAGGACGGATCATTTGTGAATGGCACAGATAACAGCCTTCACGCTGATAAATGTCTCTACCGCGCAGCTCCAGAGGAGTATAAGGCCGGACACCTTCTACTTCCTCAATCGTGTCATTGATATAGAACAGCGGCACAATCTCAATCAAACCACCAATCGACATAGCGACAAGTGAAAGAATGATCAGCAACGCCGCGTTGGTTTCGATACTCTCGTGTTTAATCATGCGGCCACCCTCGCCATTTTTGCTGCAATCTTAGCGCCAATCTCTGCTTCTTCGCGACGCGCTACCACAACCGTCATAAACAGATTGATTGCCATCAGAATAATACCCGCAACAAAGAACAACCCACCAACCATTCTCATCACTAGCGGCCAATGCATAAAGGCCACAGATTCAATAAAGGTATAAGCAAGATTGCCATATTCATCGAACGCTCTCAGCATCAAGCCTTGCCCAATCCCTGATACCCACATTGCGGTAATGTAGATGATGATTCCAAAAGTCGCGAGGAAGAAGTGGATGTAAACTAGCTTCTGGCTGTACAACTTGGCGTTATAAAGCCTCGGTACCATGTGATAAAACGAGCCAAAAGTGACCATTGCCACCCAGCCAAGCGCACCAGAATGTACATGACCAATCGTCCAGTCAGTATAGTGTGACAACGCGTTGACACTCTTGAGTGCCATCATTGGGCCTTCAAAAGTCGACATGCCGTAAAATGCCAATGAGGTAATAAAGAACAGCATGAGTGGATCGCTACGTAGCTTATCCCAGGCACCCGACAAGGTCATAATGCCGTTGATCATGCCGCCCCAGGAAGGCAGCAACAGTAAAATTGAGAACGATGCAGCAAGCGTTGAAGTCCAGTCGGGAATCGCTGTCCAGTGCAGGTGATGCGTACCCACCCACATGTAGAGAAAAATCAGCGCCCAAAAATGAATGATCGACAAACGATATGAATACACCGGTCGCCCTGCTTGCTTTGGCACAAAGTAATACATCATGCCGAGGAACGCTGCTGTGAGGAAAAATCCCACCGCATTGTGTCCATACCACCATTGCGTCATCGCATCCTGCACCCCTGAAAAGAGGCTGTAGGATTTCATACTGAACAGGCTAATGGGCATCGCCAGATTATTGAATATATGTAGCAGCGCTGTGGCGAGAATGAACGCGAGGAAAAACCAGTTAGCCACGTAGATATGCGGCTGAGAGCGGCGTTTTATAGTGGTTACAAATAACCAAAAATACACCACCCAAACTGCGGTAATCAAAATATCAATCGGCCACTCAAATTCAGCATATTCACGCGACTGAGTAAATCCGGCCATATAGCTGATAACGCCCAGGAATATCGCCAGATTCCAGCCATAAAAGGTGAAGCCGGCAAAATAATCGCTCGGTAATCGTGCCTGATTGGTTCGCTGTACGATGTAATAAGACGTCGCAAAAAGTGCATTCCCGCCAAAACCAAAAATCACACTGGTGGTATGCACAGGGCGGAAACGTCCAAACGAGATGGCTGGAATATCGAAGTTTAAAAATGGAAATGCCAATTCAGCAGCAATGTAGGTACCAACCGACATGCCCCACAGGCCCCAGATCATTGCGGCAATGGAAAACTTACGAATAACCTCGTAATTATATTGCTCGTTAGCAGACGATGATGCCTTAGCCATATTCTCCTCGAAAAAAGCAGCTGCTAAGGAACGTGCGTGGAATAAATTGAGCCATTATAAACGCAGGATTTTTGTTTCAGATTCAATGATCGCAATAAGCGCATAGCTGTTCTACGCAACGATTTGTGATCATAGAATCTGGAGCAAAAACACAAGTTAGAATGATCACTAATTCTATGCACGCTCCTAAGTTAACTCAGGTTAAATATCTGAGCATATGAAGAATAGCAGGATACAGAGTTATATTAGTATTTCAAGCTATACTTACACAGCAAAGATCATCCTACAAAGCACTGTGGAATAAATCCTTTAACCACATTTCCAGAGCACTTTAAAAGTGCTAGAAAAGTGC
>CAZUAW010000028.1:0-6164 GCA_964618535.1 uncultured Thiotrichales bacterium | reverse complement strand
AAAAGTGCTAGAAAAGTGCAGAGGAATAGGTAAAAAACCAAACTTCTGCCGCCTCTCCGACACAATATGTCACACAATCTGGGGGATCAATTCATCAATGCTACAATCAATCAGACACACCACAGACAAATACCATCTTAAATCTATGAAGTAACTAATATTTCTGACCAATAAAAAATCTAATGGTCGGATGATAATAACTCGGACTTCCCATGAATTTTACCAGTAACCTCAGTATCCGCTCCAAATTGGTCATTATGTTACTGATGGCCACCATCATCAGTATTCTTGTCGTCGGCTTTCAGGGCTACCGGTCTGCCAAAGGCGCGTTGAATGATGCCGTCTTTAACCAGCTCACCACACTCCGTGCAGCCAAGACCCAGCAGGTACAAGCGTACTTCTCTGATATCCATAATCAAGTGCTTGGATTTTCTGAAAACCGCACAATCATTGAAGCATTAAACGAATTCCGAACTGCTTATCGACTGGCTGGGCGAGAGTCCATCAGTGAAGCGGCCCAGACAACTTTGACGGATTACTACCGCAAAGAATTTATCCCTCGTTATCAGGAACGTATGGGGCAGAGTCTGGTTGCCAGCAACTTTGTACCGGAGACTGGTGCAGCCGCCTACCTTCAATATCACTATATGGCAGCGAACCCCAATGAGGTGGGCAAAAAGGAGGCTTTGCTTACCGCTGCCGGAGATGAAGGTTATTACGCTCAAGTGCATGAACGCTATCACGACCAGCTAAGCAACTTGATCAAACAGTTTGGCTATTATGACCTTTTTCTAATTGACCCAGAAACCGGCGAAATCGTCTATACAGTCTTTAAGGAAACCGATTTTGCCACTAATTTAATCGATGGCCCCTACGCCTCTTCCAACTTCGCACGTCTAGCCAAAGAGGTGATGCGCAAGAAATCTCGTGGCCAGGTGATATTTCGAGACTTTGATAGCTACCAACCCTCTTACGGCTCACCCGCAGCATTCGTTGCCATCACCGTCTACGATGGGAAAAATGTCGCTGGGATTTTAGCGCTACAAATTCCCAGCTCCAAGCTCAATGACGTTATGACCAGTAATCAGAACTGGGAAGCAAACGGCATGGGCAAGAGTGGCGAAGTCTATCTGGTGGGACGCGACCATCTGATGCGCTCAGACTCACGATTTTCACTCCAGCAAAACGAGCAATACGTAAAGATGCTAGGCGATATCGGCACGCCACCGGAGGAAATAAGTCTTATCCAGAAAAACAACACCACCATTCTTTTCCAGCCGGTCCATGCCGAAACTGTCGGTCTAGCGCTGAGCGGCAAAACCGGCGCTGAAGAAGTCGTTGATTATCGTGGCGTTAACGTGATGAGCGCCTACGCACCGCTCAAAGTTCAGGGGCTCGACTGGGTAATACTGAGCGAAATGGACATTGAAGAAATCAACCAGCCAATCAATAAATTCCGCCGCCAAGTGACGATTTTTGCGAGTATTCTCGGTGCCTTTATTACCTTGCTGGCGCTCTGGGCTGCAAATTCGTTTACCCGCCCAATCCATGCACTGGTCAGCGCCTTGCGGCGCGTCGGCGCAGGTGATACGGATGTTGAGGTAAAAGTAACCAGCAACGATGAGTTGGGAGAACTGACCAAATCATTCAATACAATGGTCGGCGGCATCCGCCAACAGAAATTGGCCATTGAAGAAATGGATCATGAAAATGAGTTACTGCTGCAAAACATCCTGCCCGAACCCATTGCGCAAAGGATGAAAGAAGGCGAGCAGCAGATTGTCGATTTGGTGCCCAATGTTTCTATCATATTCACCACACTGACCGGGCTGAGCAAAAACTACGAGCAGGAATCGCCAGAATCCGCCATTTCAAAACTCAATCATCTGGTGCAAGAGTTTGATGAAGCAGCAGAGCGTCATGGTGTCGATAAACTCAAAACCGTTGGTGATGATTACATGGCAGTTTGTGGGCTGATGACACCCCGTCTCGACCATGAAAAACGCGCGCTGGAATTTGCTCGGGAAATCATGGACATCGTGCAGCGGCTGAGTAAAGAATTTGATTCTAAGCTCGAACTGAAGGTGGGCATCCATGCAGGATCCGTGCTGGCGGGAGTGATTGGCTCTCACCGCTTTGTTTATGATGTCTGGGGCGAGACTGTCGATATCGTGAATGACGTTCGGAATTGCTGCCCGGTGGATAACATCTGTGTATCTGACCTGATTTACGAACAGCTACGCGATAAAGAAGCCTTCACCATAGGAACAGCCATACCCATCGGGCACAAGAAGCTCCGCACCTGGCAATTACCCATGCGGGATGCAAACGCTGAGCACTCAACCGATGTTTAATTCGCTTACTAGTGAAACCTGGATGGCCTGGGGCATTGGCTTGCTGATCGGCTTTCCGCTGCTGATGATTCTCTTTGGTGAAATGTTGCATCGGCTGGAAGGTGATAAACAAGAGCGCCGCGCCTTCCTGGGTAATACCCAATATTTCGTTCTTCCGAGTCTGGTGATTTACCTGCTGCTCACACAAGTCATTGGCTTAGAACCTGAGCACAATCTGGTTCGCGTAGCAGCGACGATTTTGTGGATTAGTGTGATTTATCTGACTCTGGCGGTATTTAACCTGTTCTGGTCAGGCAACCTGCAAGACAATACCTGGCAAAGCCGAGTGCCGAATCTGGTACTCAACATTGGGCGGCTATTCTTTATTGCGCTGGGAATTGCGTTCGTTCTGTCGCTGGTCTGGGGGATTGATTTAGGCAATATGCTCGCGGCACTGGGAGTGGGCTCCATCGTGCTTGGTCTAGCCTTACAAGACACACTCGGCGGTCTATTTGCCGGTATCACGCTAATTTCAGCTCGCCAGTTTCAGATTGGTGACTGGCTAAAAACCGGTGATGTAACGGGTCAAGTAATTACCGTAAGCTGGCATTCGGTGACCCTGCGCAATTTTGAAGATGATTTATTGGTGATCCCAAATTCAGTACTTGCCACCGGCACGTTCCAAAATTTCAGCCGACCCACCACTTCCCACATGGAACGTATCATCATCGGGTTTTGCGAAGAACATCCGCCCAACAAAGTTCGAGCAGCATTGCTCGAAGCGGCAAAACGCACCGAAGGCGTACTTGAAACCCCCCCACCGCAAATAGTACTAAAAGAATTGGCAGATGATGCTGGCGCATTCGAGGCTAAAATCTGGTTTAACGACTATTCTCAAATCGACGCCATTCGCAATGCCTACCTCACCAACGCCTGGTACGCCGCTAAACGACATGGCATCGTTTTCCCTTATGAAGATCATCAAATGTACCTTTTCCCAGGTTCAAAAATGAAACTCGGCACTGATGATAGCGTTGCGCTAGCCACGCTGCCGGAAACACCACAATATCAAGAATCATTCGACCTCTCCGCTGACGAGCTAACAAAACTCGCGGCGGACGCCGAGGTGTTACGTTTTGGTAAAGGAGAACAAGTCATTCAAGCAGGTGACGAAGTAGATCACATCTACGTCGTACTCACTGGAAGCTCCAAATCTTTGGTAACAGATCTCGATGGTCGAACGCATCCCTTAGGTAATACCGAGTCCGGCAATGTGTTTGGGCTTATCCCCGGATTACGCCACATAGAAAGCCTCGTCAGCGTCATCGCCGCCAGCGATCTGCAAGTCGCCAAAATCCCCGTACATCGAGTCGAAAAACTGATCAAATCCAATCCAGGATTTGGACAAGATCTTGAGCTAGACATAGAGCAACGTTTGGAGACGATTAATGCGATTCGCTTTCGTGGCAAAGATGGCAAGACGAAAATGACCGGCATAGCCATGACGCATCAAGGCAAACACGTAGTTGATCTGCGTGAGTTGTTAAGTAAAAAAGGTGGGGCTTAAATAGATGATTGTTAAGGAAACAGTCACTATTACTAAATTAAACATGGCCAGACTATGGGGTGACTGTCTTAAAAATGTCGTTGCAAATCCATTCGCCTATGCAGGACTCGAAGGATCTCAATATCGCTTTGTAGCTCCCAAAATACGATGACATGGCTTTGCTCGGGAAACGTATAAATACCATTCCCGATTTCAGGTCGGGGGTTCCACTGGCTCGAAGTATTCGTTAACCAGACAAAACGAGTATCGAGAGTATCAATGTATTGATCTGCTTGTTGTTCATTCCAGCGATCAGTCGTGTATTCCCAGATTGAGAGTAAATCTTCTTTAGCTGGTGCCGTCAGTCTGTAGTTCATGCTTTGCGCTTGGTTCTTTTTCGTCCTTCTGCTTTAATTTCAGTAGCGAGCAATCCAACTTCACTCGCATCATATTGAGTGCTGAGACCTGCCTTGCTTGCTTCGATTCCAAGTTGTACCTCAGAACGTAAACGCTCTAGTTTCATCGCTTGGATTTCATCGTAGTCTTCCTTGGACATAACAACTGCGACAGCACGGCCATGCTTTTCAATTGTTACTGGCTCGCGGCGGGATGCGTCGAGCAACTGACCAAATCGCGCCTTTGCATCATTTGCTGAGATTGATTGCATATATTCTCTTCCAGATTAATCGTCTGTTTCGCCTATTTTAGGCGTAACAGACATTTCGATCAATCTTTTTAGATTTAGCCAGAAACTTGCATCAATTACGGAACTTTCACCGCTTGTAGCTCATCAACCGATGAGATTTTTTTGGGTAATTGATTGCCAATCACCGCTTTAACGCGCAGGTAATTTTCAGCTACCAGTTCATCCCATTTACCCTCAATTTCTGCCTGTTCACCCTCGATCACATCTTCGGCTTTTTTGCGTTTTTTTCTAAAAATTGAAGCGAAATGTGGATCGATGCTGGTTAACTCATCAATTGGCAGCGCATAGATCAGAGCACGCGCCTGATTCGTCGCACCGGCTAGGGCAGGTTGTGATTTTGGTGTGGAAACAAGGCTCGTCTCTGCATTCTGAATGGCTGATACGGCAGTCTGTAGGTCTTCGAAGCGATAGGTGATCATTACATCAAACAGTGAATTGACCACGTTGTATCGCTCCCGACTCCGTTTAACGTCGAATGCCACGTGCGCACCCAGCTGTTTGGCGCTGAACGGGTGCGGATAGAATTCTGGAATATGTGTGATTCCTTCAGAATCTGGCTGATACAGTTCTGGACGAATTGGCAAACGGCTAATATCCGCTTCCAGCAATAACTTCTGACCTTCAGGAGAGAGTACGAATTCGATAAATTCACCTGCCAATTTTGGCTCAGAAGAAGCCTTTAAAATACCGATATTTGCGGGTACAAAAACCGATTCCCCAGGATAGGCAAAACCAATTGGATGGCCGTTGGCAATAGCGGTTAGCCCATAATAATCAATTACGATCCCAACACCGAATTCACCTTTGATCACGCCCTTGGGTACGTGAGAACTTTTTTGCGTAATGGTTTTAGCATTGCCAGCAATACTTTTCACCAGCGACCAGCCGGCCTCCCAGCCGAGTAGCTGCAAAATCGATTCAACCGTTAAGTGGGTGGTTCCCGAACGTGATGGCGCGCTTAGCCCGACATGACCGTGAAATTCTGGTCGAGTCAAATCGACCCATTCACGCGGCTCTGGTAAGTTGTGCGCTTTGAGATATTCGGTGTTCCACATCAACCCATATCCCGCACCGGAAAATCCGCTGTAAAATCCTTCGGGATCATTGACAGGAAAGCCGCTTAATCTGCGTGGTATACCCGCTGCTTTGGGAATATATTTTTGCAGCATGTTTTTCTTTTTCAGTACTTCGAGAGCATCGGGTGCTGAGACCCAGAACAGGTCGACATCATCCTTTTTCTCGGCCTCCTCTGTGCTCTTATCTGCTTTGGCGGCTTCAAGTTTGTAGAGATACTTTAAACCTGCTGAAGTTTTCTTTTTCAGCACTTCAACCTCAACGCCAGGATGTTTGCTTTCAAAAGCTTTTTTGTAGATCGCTCCCATTGCTTTTGGGAAAGAGGAGACAATCACAAGCTTTCGGGTGTCTTCAGATGCTGGGGATTTTTCTGCCGCATAGACTTGCGGAACGAGGCTTAACGCCAAGCTAATCGAGAAGAAAATTGAAATTAATCGAGGCATGTTGCAGAGAATTGTACCTCAATCTGGTGCCTACGGTTTTATAAGGTCGAGACCCGTTCTAG
>CAZUAW010000027.1:0-15521 GCA_964618535.1 uncultured Thiotrichales bacterium | reverse complement strand
GTTTATTTCACTTGTAGGCCTGATCAAGCGGCAGCGGGTCTGCTGCTATGAATAGCTAGAAATTAATCACGCACAGAGACATCAACAGGCCAGGGAAAATCCCGAATAGAAGTATCAATAAGCCATTGGCAGTGAGTGCCAGATTGACATCAAATTTACCGGTAATCGAAGTTTCATCTTCTGGTTTTTCAAAATACATAAACCAAAGAACGCGAAGGTAGTAATAGGCACCAATCACCGAGAAGACTACGGCAAAAATTGCCAAGCCTACTTTGTGAACTTCAACAATGGATTGAAGCACTGAAAGTTTTGCAACAAAACCGGCTGTGCCAGGAATTCCGATCATTGAAGCCATTAGTATCAGCATAATAAAAGCTAGCCACGGATGACGGGGGCTCAGGCCTTTGAAATCAGAGAGTTCCTCCGCTTCAAATCCTTTACGACTGAGCATCAATATCACACCAAACGAACCCAGTGAGGTAATTGCATAGACGATGGTGTAGAACATAGCCGATCTGTAACCATTTTCTGTGGCAGCAAGAATTCCAAGGAGGATAAAACCAACATGAGAGATGGTTGAATATGCCAGCATTCTTTTAATATTGGTTTGTGCGATAGCGATTAAATTACCGACACCTATCGACAATATTGCCAGGATGGTAAACATTTCCTGCCAATGCTCCGAGATGCTACCCAAGCCTGAAACCAACAGACGCATAACCATCGCAAATGCTGCAATTTTTGGTGCGGTACTGATAAATAGAGTGACAGATGTTGGTGCACCTTGATAAACATCAGGAACCCACATATGGAATGGTACAGCACCTAGTTTAAAAGCAACGCCAACAAGGACAAAAACCAGTGCAAACATTAAGACTGGTTGGCTATATCCATCTATACCAACAGCTTCGTGTACTCGGGCGTTTATTTCTCCGATATCCAAACTTCCGGTGAGTCCGTAAAGCATCGACATGCCGTAGAGCAACATGCCTGAAGCAATTGCACCGAGGACATAGTATTTCATCGCCGCTTCTGAGGCTGTTCCTGAATCGCGATTAAATGCAGTCAGCGCATAAAGTGATAACGATAAAAGCTCTAACCCTAAATAGAGATTCAGCATGCTATAGGCTGAAACCATCACGGCCATGCCTAATATTGCCAACAGACCGAGTAAATAATATTCGCCTTTATGAATGCCGCGATCTTCGAGGTAATCCCTACCGTATAAAAATACACCAATCGAAATGCCATAGATAAAGACTTTCAGCACATCACCCATTTCATCGCGTATAAATCCGCCACTGAATGTCCGTACGGGCTCATCAGTCCAAGTCATAATGGTTAGCGCAATTGCGCCTAACAGGGTGAACTGGGTTAACGCATAAGTGACAACACGCTGATGAGGTTTAATAAATAAATCTGCGATTAAAATGACACAAGCCATTCCGAGCAGGAAAATTTCAGGAATTGCAGGAGCTAAATCAATCATGATCAGGAACCCAGCTTGGTCGTGGTAGCAAGTTTAATTAGATTTTCGACACTGACATGCATCACTTCGAACAATGGATTTGGCCACAGACCAATCACCAGTACCGAAATTGCAAGCACCGCCAAAATCAAAAACTCTCGTCTGTTAAGGTCTTGTAAAGCGGCGACTTTGTCATTAGCCACTTTTCCGTACAGCACACGTTTAACCATCCATAGCGTGTACGCCGCACCGATAATCAGGGTGATAGCCGCAAGGAATGCAAACCAGAAATTGGCTTTAAAGGCTGCGAGTATGACAAAGAATTCGCCGACAAAACCTGAGGTACCTGGTAAGCCTGAATTAGCCATTGCAAACAGTACAAAAAATCCACCAAAAACTGGCATGGACTGAATAACACCACCGTAGTCCCCGATCATGCGCGTGTGCATGCGGTCATAAACAACGCCAACACAAAGGAACATTGCAGCAGAAATAAAGCCGTGAGAAATCATCTGCACCATGCCGCCTTCGATACCCATCGCCGCGCCATCGTAACTGCCGGTATTGTCATAAATACGGAACAGAACAAAGAATCCCAAAGTGACAAAACCCATGTGAGAAATAGACGAATAAGCGATCAGCTTTTTCATATCTTTTTGCACCAGAGCGACATAGCCGATATAGACAATCGCAATCAGCGACATCAAAATCACCAGCCAATCCAGTGTGCGACTCGCATCCGGTGTGATCGGCAATGAAAAACGTAGAAAACCATAACCACCAATTTTCAACATAATGGCTGCCAATATTACTGAACCACCCGTCGGTGCTTCAACGTGCGCATCGGGTAACCAGGTGTGTACTGGCCACATCGGTACTTTGACGCCAAAGGCAATTAAAAAGGATAAGAAAATAAATATCTGGGGTTGTAATGCTATGGGTAATTTATGGAAATCGAGAATATCGAAACTGCCTGATAGCGAATACATATAGATCAGTGAAATCAGCATAAAAACTGATCCAAAGAACGTATACAAAAAGAATTTAATCGTCGCGTAAATTCGGTTTGGCCCACCCCAAATACCGATAATTAAAAACATCGGTATCAGCATCGCTTCAAAAAAGATGTAGAACAGCATCGCATCCAGTGCGGCGAACGCACCGATCATGACACCTTCCAGCACGAGAAACGCGGCCAGGTATTGCGCGACACGCAGCTTAATGACTTCCCAGGCAGCGATCACAACGAGTACCGTGATAAAAGCTGTGAGGATAATCAGTGGCATTGATAATCCATCAACACCGAGATGGTAATTAATATTAAATGCTTCGATCCATGGCCTGTTTTCTTCAAACTGCATTGCAGCAGTCGTTGAATCAAAGGCGGTATATAACGGAATGCTTAGCAAAAAGACAATAATGGTGATCGCTAACGCAACCCAGCGAACCATCTGCGGTGAACGCTCACCGATAAGTAACAAAGCAAACCCACCGAAAATTGGAAACCAAGTGAGTAGCGATAGTAATGGCAAATCAGAAATCATGAATTATCCTCAGGAATTTCTTACACAGCGCGGAGCACAAACCAGCCTAATAGACCGATTAGCCCGAGAATCATGGCGAAAGAATAGTGGTAGAGATATCCGGTTTGAACGTGGCGAGCAATAGATGCAGTTAATGCGATGAGTTTCGCTCCGCCATTTATGGTGCCTTCGATCAGCATCCCATCACCAAAACGTGACATGGCATTACCAATACTCAAGGAACCACGAGCAAAAACACGCTCATTAAAATCGTCGAATCCGTATTTGTTCAGCAACAGTGCATGTAGCCAGCTAAATCGTTTTTGCATCGCTGCTGCAATCTCTGGTTTCTGGGTATAAATAAACCACGCCAGACCCAAACCGGAAATGGCTAACCAGAACGGGGGCATTTTTAGGCCGTGGAGAATGAATGCACCAACACCGTGATAATGCTCAGTCAAATGATGGATCGCTTCATGGTGGTGATCAACGTAAATCACGCCTTTGAAGAAATCACCAACAACGATAGGATCAATTAAGTATCCAGCAAAAACTGAGGGAATTGCCAGCAGAATTAAAGGCAGCGTGACCACCCAGGGCGTTTCTTTTAAATGCTTGCGAGTATGTTCATCCATTCGCTCTTCAGTGTGAAAGACTAAAAAGAACATACGAAAACTGTAGAACGCGGTAATAAATACGCCCGCCAACACCATCCAGTACGCAAAGGTCGCGCCAGGAATCTGCGATGCATGTACCGATTCAATAATTGAGTCTTTGGAAAAGAAACCAGCGAAGCCTGGAAATCCAATGAGCGCCAATGAGCCGATGAGTGATGTCCAATAAGTAATCGGCATATATTTTTTCAGCCCGCCCATTTTGCGAATATCCTGAACATGATGCATCGCGATAATGACCGAACCCGCAGCAAGGAATAACAGCGCTTTAAAAAATGCGTGTGTCATCAGGTGAAAAATACTGGCTGCATACGCAGAAGCCCCCAGACCCACAGTCATATAGCCCAGCTGAGATAATGTGGAATAAGCGACAACTCGCTTGATATCGTTTTGCACGATGCCGATAAGCCCCATTAAAAATGCGGTCAACGAACCGATAATTAAAATAAACGATAACGCAGTCTCGCTATGTTCAAATAATGGTGACATACGAGCCACCATAAAAATGCCAGCAGTTACCATCGTCGCTGCGTGGATCAATGCAGAAATAGGTGTTGGGCCTTCCATCGAATCGGGTAACCAGACGTGCAACGGAATTTGCGCTGATTTACCCATCGCACCGATAAACAATAAAATGCAGGCAACGGTAATCACTGACCAGCTATGATCTCCGACAATGTTCATGGATTGATCTTTAACAGCATCCACGCCGCCAAAGACTGTCGCATAGTCGAGGCTGCCAAAATACATCAGTACAGTGGCTATACCGAGTAAAAATCCAAAGTCACCGACACGATTAACCAGAAACGCTTTCATATTTGCGTACACAGCGGTATCTCGAGTAGACCAGAAACCAATCAATAGATAGGAGACTAGACCGACCGCTTCCCAACCAAAGAATAACTGCATGAAGTTATTCGACATAACCAGCATCAACATGGAAAACGTGAACAAAGAAATATAGCTAAAAAATCGTTGATAACTGTTACGTCCTGCTAACGAATCATCTGGCCAGTTTTCCTCATCGTGTGACATGTAGCCGATGGTATAAATATGTACCATCAATGAAACGAAAGTAACCACAATCATCATCAAGGTGGTCAAATTATCAATTAAGAAACCAACCTGAAATCCAATATTTCCTGTAACGGCCCACTGATAAAGTGTTGCGTTGTAAACGCCGGCGTCACCTAGAACGATGTGATTAAAAGTGATCACCGAGCAAATAAAGGCAATACCGACACCCAGCGTTGTTACTGTATGCGCACCCGCGCGTCCAATTTTAGCGCCGAATAGTCCAGCGATGATTGCTCCTAATAATGGCGCCAGAGGGATAATGAGATAAATTGATTCCATACCCTACCCCTTCATCTCGTCAAGATCATCAACGTTAATTGTGCGTCGATTTCTGAACACAGTAATTAATATGGCCAATCCAATCGCCGCTTCCGCTGCAGCCACGGTGAGAATAAAAAATACGAACACCTGGCCAGATATATCACCAAGATAATGTGAGAAAGCGATGAAATTGGTATTCACCGCCAGCAGCATTAATTCAACACAAATTAGCAGTAGTACGACATTTTTTCGATTTAAAAAAATACCGGCAATCGCGATTGAAAATAAAATCGCTGCGAGAATTAGGTAATGCGCTAAAGGAACCATTATTCGCTCTCCGATTTCATTTTGATTATTTTTAACCGATCTTCGCTACGTACTGCAATTTGGTCGTAAGGCTTCTGGTGCTTAACTCCTTTACGGCGACGAAAAGTCAGCGCTATTGCTGCGACCATTGCGACCAGCAAAACTACCGCAGCAAGCTCAAAGGCATAGACATACTCGGTATAAAGGACACGCCCTAACTCTTCGGTATTGTTGTAGCTCGCAGGTTTTGGTTCTGGCCCTGTGACTGCAAATAAACTGTCTTTTAGAACAAAAGTCATTAATCCCGCCATGGCGAAAGCAACGGCTAACCCGACTAATAAATATCGTGCAAATCCTGCGCGCATTTCTGCGACATTGATATCCAGCATCATCACCACGAACAGAAATAACACCATCACTGCTCCGACATACACCAGCACTAAAATAATGCTCAAGAATTCTGCTTCAAGCAGCATCCACAATGCAGATCCACAGACAAATGCAAGTACGAGCAATAGCACTGAATGCACTGGATTTTTAACCGTGATCAGACTTATTGCAGCAAACACTTGCAAGGTTGCGAAAAAATAGAAGAGAAAGGCCGTAAAAGTCATAGTCGGTTACCGATAAGGCTCATCTGCTTCAAGATTGGCTGTAATGCGTTTGTCATAACGATCACCAATGGCGAGCAATTTATCTTTGGTCATAATCTGCTCGCCACGTGATTCAAAGTGGTATTCAAAAATATCGGTTTCGACAATCGCATCAACCGGACAGGCTTCCTGACAAAAACCGCAGTAAATACATTTGAATAAATCAATGTCGTAGCGCGTGGTGCGGCGAGTGCCATCATCACGTGCTTCAGATTCAATGGTAATTGCCAGCGCAGGACACACTGCTTCGCATAATTTGCAAGCAATACAGCGTTCCTCGCCATCGTCATAACGACGCTGTGCGTGGAGACCACGAAACCGCGGAGAAAGAGGTGTTTTCTCTTCCGGGTATTGAATAGTGATTTTTTTCTTAAAAAAGTGCCTGCCCGTGACGCCAAGTCCCTGAAACAGCTCAAACAGCGTGAAACTTTTTAAGAACTGTGACAATCTTGATTTACTAGCCATGGTAATTCAGCCTAAAGCCACGGTTTCCAGCCCAGCCAAATGGCGATACCTTCGCCAAATATCCAAACCAAAGTTACCGGAATTAACACTTTCCATCCCAACCGCATGATTTGATCGTAGCGATAGCGTGGAAAAGTGGCTCTGAACCAGAGGAACAGAAACATAAAAAATAAGGTTTTAAATACAAACCAGTGAACACCAGGCCCGAGTAAGGAACCGATGACTTTCAGATCAAAAGCTGATTGCGGTAAAATACCTTCCAGTGGCGACAACCAGCCACCAAGAAATAGCACAGCAGTCAGCGCCGAAATCAGGATCATATTTGCATATTCAGCGAGAAAGAAAACCGCAAACCCCATGCCTGAGTATTCAACATGAAATCCTGCAACAATTTCTGATTCGCCTTCTGCCACATCAAATGGCGAGCGATTAGTCTCAGCAACACCAGAAATAAAATAAACGAAAAACAATCCAAACAGTGGAAACACAAACCAGTGCTGTATACCACCTGATTGAGCGGCGATAATTTCGCCGATGTTCAAACTACCGGACGCCATGATCACACCGACCAACGCAAAACCCATTGCCAGTTCGTAAGCAATGACCTGGGCGGCAACACGGATTGCACCCATCATTGCGTATTTAGAATTGGATGCCCAACCAGCAATAATCACGCCGTAAACGCCCAATGAAGTCAGCGCCAGAATATAGAGTAAACCGGCGTTAATCTCCGCCAGCACCATTGTCTGTGAAAAAGGAATCACTGCCCAGGCAGCCAGCGAAGGCCCCAAGGTTAGAATAGGTGCTAACAGGAGTAAAAAACGACTGGAATTCGTCGGAATGATGACTTCTTTGGTCAGCAGCTTGACGGTATCGGCAATCGGTTGAAGTAAGCCAAACCAGCCAACCCGGTTAGGGCTGATACGCATCTGCATATAGCCGATGACCTTACGCTCAGCGTAGGTGTAATAAGCAACTGTTCCGAGCAATGGACCAAGAATAAAAACGATACCAACAATGATCACCGAGAGTGTGATCATCCATTCGGGCATAAAATCTAATAGTGATCTGAGCCAATCCATGATTACACCCTCATCAATTCAACGGAACCAAACGCTGAACCTAATTGCGCGTGACTTCCATATCCTGACTGAATACAGATAAAACCAGCGGGTAGCGATGCATCGACTTTTAGCTTCATCTCAACACCTGCGCCTTCCTGCATCACTTTGACTGTATCGCCATCACCGACTCCTTGAGCATTCGCATCTTCAGGCGAGAGGATAATTTCATCTGCGGCATCAGAGGTTTTTTGTAACGATTTGGCTCTGCGAACAATCGGGTCACTGCCGTAAATACCGGCTTCGGTATAGCGTTGCAGTGCGCCAGTGTTTGAATGCTGCCGCTCTAATGCGTCACTGCTACTGAACTGCGATGTCGATCCATCATCCTGCCCCATATCATTCACTGCTGCGGCTAAGACTTGATCGGCATTGGCATAATCAAAACCATCCAATTCCATCATGCTGCCCAGCATACGTAACACAGCCCAGGCGTGCTTAGCATCGCCGGGTGGTTTGGTAGCAGCTACAAATGTTTGCAAGCGGCCTTCCAGATTAATCATTGATCCTGGCGTTTCCATCGCTGCCGCTATGGGCAAAATAACATCTGCAACTTCGCGGGTAAGTTCGTTGGAATACGAGTCTAGTGACAAAACGAAGTCTGCGCCCGACAATACCGCCGCGGCTTTAATCGGGTTGCTACTGCCTCGCTCCAGCTCGAGTCCCATCAAAATAAGATTTTTTGGAGGCTGCTCAAGCATCGAACGGGAATCCAGACCGGTGGCATCGAGCTTCTCTCCACCAATACCACGATGTGGCAGGATGCCTGTCAACCAGGCACCGGCAGCGTTTGAGCCTTCGGCGAGATAGCCAACGTTGGCGCCGGCATTTTCTGCCAGCACTTCTGCCAACGCATTGAATAGCGCAGCATCGGGATGGTTGATTGCGAGTACGCCAAGTAACAATAAGGCTTTTTCTGCTTCAATCAACGTTTTTGCAATTTCTTTCGCCGCATCATCGGGTTTAACATCTTTTAGCAATGCTTTTACGCTGGCGGGTGCCTTAGCTGATTTTTCTTTGAGTACAGCATTAACAACCTGAGCCAGAGAATCAATCATCGCATGCGGATCAGCGATGACAGCGACTTGCTGATCAAAATAGAATTCGTAATCACGCGGATTAATCGACATCAATGCTGCGCCATTCAGCGAAGCCTTACGTAATCTCAGCCCAACGATAGGTTGTTCTTTGCGCACATTCGAGCCAACCAGTAAGACGGCATTCTGGTTTTCCAAATTTTCGATAGAAACACCCAGAGACGGATACAGTGGCGCAGCATCCTGATCACGAAAATCATTCATACTTGCGCGATGATCAATTGAATTAACGCCAATCCCGCGCAGTAGTTTTTGCGCCAGATACATTTCTTCAAGCGTGGAATTGGGTGAAATCATCGCAGCAGTCTCAGCCGCATCAATGGTTTTTAATCGCTTAGCGACTTCCTCTAGCGCAACATCCCAGCTAACTGGCTGCCACTCACCTTGAACTTTAAGCATCGGTGATGTGGCGCGATCATTGGTGTAAAGCCCTTCGTAAGAAAAGCGATCACGATCTGAAATCCAGCACTCGTTGATGGTGTCGTTATCGTCTGGAACCACCCGAGTAATTTTGCCTTTATTCAAATGATAAACAAGGTTAGAACCAATACCATCATGGGGAGCAATACCATTTTTAGCCACCAGCTCCCACGGTCTAAATTTGAAACGGGAAGGCTTTGCAGTGAGCGCACCAACCGGACAAACATCGACTACGTTGCCTGATAACTCTGATTCAACACTTTTCTCTATGAAGGTGCCGATTTTGACAAATTCGCCGCGACCCGTCGCACCTAACTCACGCATACCAGCAATTTCCTCACCAAAGCGCACGCAACGGGTACAGTGAATACAGCGATTCATATCGGTGGAAATCAATGAGCCTAAATTTGGATCGGGAACAATTCGCTTGGCTTCTGTAAAACGTGAAATATCGCTACCGTAGGTCAACGCAACATCTTGTAGCTCACACTCACCGCCCTGATCGCAAATGGGACAATCCAGCGGATGGTTGATGAGCAAAAATTCCATGGTGCCTTTCTGTGCATCAATAGCAAGCTCGGAAGCCGTTGATACTTTCATGCCTTCACCAACCGGAGTTGCACAAGCAGGCAGTGGCTTCGGCGCTTTTTCAACTTCGACCATGCACATTCTGCAATTGGCCGCGACAGAGAGTTTTTTGTGATAGCAAAAACGTGGAATGTTGATGCCAGCTGATCCAGCCGCTTCAATCAACATGGTGCCTGGAGCTGCCTGAACTTCCTTGCCATCAATTTCGAGTGTAATCAGATCACTCATCAGGCGGCCTTACTCTTTTGAACATCGACCATGCTACGACCATGATCAATGTAGTGTTGAAATTCGTGACGATAGTGCTTTAGAAAACTAGTGACTGGCATCGCTGCGGCATCACCCAGCGCACAGATAGTTCGCCCCTGAATTCGTTCTGCGACATTATCGAGTAAATCCAGATCTTGCTGCCTGCCTTCACCTTCAATGATGCGAGTAATGACCCGATACATCCAGCCAGTACCTTCTCGGCAAGGGGTGCATTGTCCGCAGGATTCAGAAAAGTAGAATTGCGACAAACGTTGCAGGACTTTCACCATATCGGTGGTTTCATCCATGACGATGACTGCGCCTGAGCCGAGAAATGTCCCCGCCTTTTGGATGGTGTCGTAATCCATCGTCAGTTTCATCATTTCATCGCCGGGTAATACCGGTACTGAGGAGCCACCAGCAATGACCGCTTTTAATTTGCGACCATCAAGCACACCGCCAGCCATTTCCAGTAACTCAGAAAATGGCGTTCCCAGTGGAATTTCAAAATTACCTGGCTTGTTGATATGCCCAGATACGGAGAACAACTTTTCCCCGCCAGAACCTTCGCAGCCTAAATCAGCAAACCACTTACCACCCTTGCGCATAATCGTCGGGATAGATGCCAGTGATTCGGTATTGTTGATGGTGGTTGGTTTACCATAGAGTCCAAAACCAGCTGGAAATGGCGGCTTAAAACGCGGTTGACCTTTTTTACCTTCCAGTGATTCGAGCAAGGCAGTCTCTTCACCGCAGATATATGCGCCAGCGCCGAGCGATCCATAGAGATCAAAATCCACACCAGAATCTAGAATATCTTTACCAAGGAAACCCAGTTCATAGGCTTCTTTAACGGCTGCTTCAAAGCGTTCGTTCGGCTCATCCAGAAACTCACCGCGCATATAGTTATAACCGACAGTCGCGCCGATAGCATAGCCAGCAATCGCCATACCTTCTACCAGCGAATGGGGATTAAATCTTAAGATGTCTCGATCCTTGCAAGTACCCGGCTCAGATTCATCAGAATTACATACGATGTATTTTTGACCATCGCCTTTGGGCATAAAACTCCACTTTAAACCAGTGGGGAATCCCGCACCGCCTCGACCACGCAGACCGGAAGCTTTAATTTCTTCAATCACATCCGCAGGAGACATTTTCTCGCTAAAGATTTTTTTCAGCGCCTCATAGCCACCGATCTTCTGATAATTTTCCAGCGAGTAGGCTTTATCACCAAACTGAAGTGTTTCAAAGCAGATTTTATTGCTCATGGCCTACTTCACCTTATCCAGAATTTTGTCGATTTTTTCAGGGGTCAAATTGCTGTGATAAACATGGTTCAATTGCATCATCGGGGCACCACAACAGTCAGCCAGACATTCCTCTTCACGTTTGAGAAAAAATTTCCCATCTGCAGTACTTTCGCCCAATTTAATGCCCAATTTATTTTCGATATGAGCCACCACTTCATCACTACCACGCAACATGCAGGAGATATTGGTACACACGGCAATTTCATTTTTACCTACCGGCTCCAGGTTATACATGGAGTAAAAACTGGCAACTTCGTAAACCGCAATTTCTGGCATGCCAATATAATCGGCAACCGCATCCATCATTTCGCGGCTGAGGTAATGATCTTCGTGCTGTACAGCACGCAAAGCACCTAAAACTGCTGATTGTCGCTTATCTTCTGGATAACGACTCAACCAGCGTTCAATTTCCTTTTTAACTTCTGGAGAAAGACGATCTGCCTTTTTTTCGATGCTCACAGTCATTAGCGGTCAACCTCTCCAAAAACTAGATCCTGAGTTCCGATAATAGTCACCACATCGGAGAGCATGTGACCACGAGTCATTTCATCTAAACCCGACAAATGAGCAAAACCCGGTGCGCGAATTTTTAGGCGATAAGGTTTATTCGCACCATCAGAATTAATGTAGCAACCAAATTCACCCTTAGGATGTTCAATGGCCGCATAGGCTTCGCCAACAGGCAGGCAATAACCTTCTGTGTAATGTTTGAAGTGATGGATTAATGACTCCATGTCGCCCTTCATGTTGCCACGCGGTGGGGGTGTGACTTTGTGATCTTCTGCCATCACGGGACCGGGATTTTTCCGCAACCAATCTACGCACTGCTTGATGATTCGGTTGGACTGACGAAACTCTTCAATTCTGACCAGATAACGATCGTAAGAATCACCATTGGTGCCGATGGGAATATCAAAATCCATCTTGCTATAAACTTCATACGGCTGTTTTTTACGCAGATCCCAAGCGATGCCAGAACCCCTTAGCATCGGCCCAGTAAAGCCTAATTGCATGGCGCGCTCAGGTGTAACAATGCCGATATCAACCAGACGCTGTTTCCAGATTCGGTTATCGGTAAGCAGGGTCTCGTAGTCATCGACACAACTGGGAAAGCGATTGGTGAAGTCTTCAATAAAATCTAGCAACGAACCTTCGCGGTTTTCGTTAAGGTGCTTGGTCTTCGCTTTATCACGCTTGCCTTCAACTTTGAACTTAGGCATCTCATTGGGGAGATCTCGATAGACACCACCGGGACGATAATAGGTTGCGTGTAAACGAGCACCGGAGACAGCCTCGTAACAATCCATTAGATCTTCACGCTCACGAAATGCGTAAAGGAAAATCGTCATCGCACCCACATCAAGTCCGTGCGATCCAATCCACAACAGATGGTTAAGAATCCGCGTGATCTCATCAAACATGACTCGAATATATTGCGCGCGAATAGGTACTTCAACACCGAGCAGTTTTTCAAGTGCTAGGACGTAACCATGTTCGTTACACATCATCGACACATAATCGAGTCGATCCATGTAACCGATGCTTTGGTTATAAGGCTTACTTTCGGCAAGTTTTTCGGTGCCACGATGTAGCAATCCAATATGCGGATCAGCGCGTTGCACGACCTCGCCGTCCATTTCCAACACCAGGCGCAAAACACCGTGCGCAGCCGGATGCTGAGGGCCAAAATTGACAGTGTAATTACGGATTTCAGGCATTCTGATCTCCTTCAGCCGAACCGCGAACAATACGCGGAGTCAGCACACGAGGTTCGATGCTTACGGGCTCATAAACAACGCGTTTTTGTTCTGGGTCATAGCGCATCTCGACATGTCCAACCAAGGGGAAATCCTTGCGAAAAGGATGCCCGACAAAACCGTAATCAGTAAGAATTCGGCGTAAATCAGGATGATCGCGAAATACGATACCAAACAGATCGAACGCTTCACGTTCAAACCAGTCAACACCATTCCAGACGGGTGCCAGCGAATCAATACTCGGCTGATGATTGTCTTCGCAAAAACATTTAACCCGTAATCGCTGGTTATTGGCGAGCGACAGTAAATGCACCACCACTTCAAAACGTGGCTCGTCCATTTCGGGGGTTTCCGGCATATCGTCGTAGGTAAAACGAGATGCGGAAGAAGGGTTTAAGCCACGCGCAAAACCACCGGCATCTGAAGTATCTGTATCCCATTCAGCCTGACCGTAGGCAAGGTAATCTACTGCGGTCAGATCAATCAGTATTTCAAATTGAAATTGGTCTCGTAAGCTCTGACACACTTGACGAAAACTGGAGGCAGCAACGGTGATCGTCAGTTCATTGAATGCAATTTTGCTACTGACAATAGCATCGCCCAATTGATCGGTTAGCTGTGCTTCAAATGTGGTTAATTTTTCGCTCATAAGCCTTTAGGGAAATTCTGCGTGGTTCTAATGAATCAACGCGCAATGGTGTTGGTACGGCGGATTTTCTCTTGTAGCTGCATGATTCCGTAGATCAATGCCTCAGCGGTCGGTGGACAACCCGGCACATAAATATCTACTGGCACAATGCGATCACAGCCGCGCACGACCGAATAGGAATAATGATAATAACCACCCCCATTTGCACAGGATCCCATTGAAATCACCCAGCGAGGTTCTGGCATTTGATCGTATACTTTGCGTAGCGCGCCGCCCATTTTGTTAGTCAGCGTGCCAGCAACAATCATCACATCAGACTGACGTGGTGTGGCACGAAAAATACCTGCGCCAAATCTATCAAGGTCGTAACGCGATGCTGCTGCGTGCATCATTTCCACAGCACAGCAGGCAAGTCCGAAAGTCATCGGCCAAAGTGAGCCGGTACGCGCCCAGTTGATTAGTTTGTCGGCCGAAGTGGTGATAAACCCTTCTTCCATCAAGCCTTCTATTCCCATTCCAATGCTCCTTTTACCCATTCGTAAATAAAGCCGATGATTAATATTCCAAGGAATATCGCCATTGAGACCAAACCAAACGTACCGAGTTCATCAAGCACCACAGCCCAGGGAAACAAGAACGCAATTTCGAGATCAAAGATAATAAAGAGGATAGCGACAAGGTAATAACGAATATCGAATTTCATTCGAGCGTCTTCAAAGGCCTCAAAGCCGCATTCGTAGGGTGAATTTTTTGCAGGGTCAGGCCGACTAGGACCGATTAATCGTCCTGCATTGAGCGCCGCGATGCCTATAAATAAACCAAGCCCAAGAAAGACCAGGATTGGTAGATATTGCTCCAGCATCAGTAAGGCCCTCCGCCCTCCGCCCTCCGCCCTCCACTTACCAGCTAACTACGAATCTTCGTAGACTAACGTAGGAATAATGATAATAACCACCCCCATTTGCGCAAGATCCCATTGAAATCACCCAGCGAGGTTCTGGCATTTGATCGTATACTTTGCGTAGCGCGCCGCCCATTTTGTTAGTCAGCGTGCCAGCAACAATCATCACATCAGACTGACGTGGTGTGGCACGAAAAATACCTGCGCCAAATCTATCAAGGTCGTAACGCGATGCTGCTGCGTGCATCATTTCCACAGCACAGCAGGCAAGTCCGAAAGTCATCGGCCAAAGTGAGCCGGTACGCGCCCAGTTGATTAGTTTGTCGGCCGAAGTGGTGATAAACCCTTCTTCCATCAAGCCTTCTATTCCCATTCCAATGCTCCTTTTACCCATTCGTAAATAAAGCCGATGATTAATATTCCAAGGAATATCGCCATTGAGACCAAACCAAACGTACCGAGTTCATCAAGCACCACAGCCCAGGGAAACAAGAACGCAATTTCGAGATCAAAGATAATAAAGAGGATAGCGACAAGGTAATAACGAATATCGAATTTCATTCGAGCGTCTTCAAAGGCCTCAAAGCCGCATTCGTAGGGTGAATTTTTTGCAGGGTCAGGCCGACTAGGACCGATTAATCGTCCTGCATTGAGCGCCGCGATGCCTATAAATAAACCAAGCCCAAGAAAGACCAGGATTGGTAGATATTGCTCCAGCATCAGTAAGGCCCTCCGCCTTCCACTTACCAGCTAACTACGAATCTTCGTAGACTAACGATTGACTCGCTATATTGTACGGGTTTTGATATTGTACGGGTTTTGCTCCTTCCTTTGGATCAATTTTTTTTATCGACCGATTCTACTTACTGTTGGCAGAATTTTAGTAAATCGACCAGCTCAAAGTGTCGGTATCAGCGCAACGACACTTTGGACTGGTCAATGTACTAGCCTATATTCTTACAATATGGTGCCGATGGCCGGAGTCGAACCGGCACAGCT
>CAZUAW010000026.1:0-15563 GCA_964618535.1 uncultured Thiotrichales bacterium | reverse complement strand
ACGTGCAGGTTTGATATAGCAACAGGATGGGTGATTTTGACACATTATTATCTAAAACGGCAGTTACGGATTGAACCGTGTACAACAATTAATGTTGTATTGGCTGATTGTCCTCAGTGCCGCCCTTTGCTATAGTTCGCGCGGTCAGTTCGCTGATATTTTTCTCGTCTAAACCACTCAAATGACTCGATATATTTTTGTTACCGGCGGTGTTGTCTCTTCTCTTGGCAAGGGCATCGCTGCGGCTTCTCTGGGCGCGATTCTTGAAGCGCGTGGCCTCAATGTCACCATGATGAAGCTCGACCCTTATATTAATGTTGATCCTGGCACCATGAGTCCGTTTCAGCATGGTGAGGTTTTTGTCACCGAAGATGGAGCAGAAACCGATCTGGATCTAGGGCATTACGAGCGTTTTATTCATTGTACCACTGGGAAAAAGAACAATTTCACTACCGGTCAGATTTACGAAGAGGTGATCCGCAAAGAACGCCGAGGCGACTATCTGGGCGGTACAGTGCAGGTTATTCCGCATATCACGGATCAGATGAAACAGCGTATTGTCGAAGGTACGGCTGGCGCTGATCTGGCGATGATCGAGATTGGCGGAACCGTGGGTGATATCGAGTCACTGCCCTTTATGGAAGCGATTCGCCAAATGGGTGTTGAGTTGGGCAGAGAAAAGGCGATGTTTCTGCATCTGACCCTGGTGCCTTATCTTGCAGTCTCTGGCGAGCTGAAAACCAAGCCCACCCAGCATTCTGTCAAAGAGCTACGTTCTATCGGTATCCAACCTGATTTGTTGTTTTGCCGCAGTGTTGAGCCGTTGCCAGATGCAGAGCGGAAAAAAATCTCATTGTTTACCAATGTCGAAGAGAAAGCGGTTATTTCAGCGGTTGATCTGGACAATATTTATAAAATCCCTCTTTGGCTGCATTCGCAAGGGGTTGATCAAATTGTAGCGGATCAATTCAAACTGGATCTTCCCAAAGCTGATCTGAGTGACTGGAAAGCCGTCATTCATGCGATGGAGTTTCCTAAAGAGGAAGTTACCATTGCTATGGTTGGCAAGTACGTTGATCTTACCGAATCATACAAATCCATCAATGAAGCGTTGACCCACGGCGGTATTCATACCAAAACCCGTGTCAAAATTCACTATGTTGATTCTGAGGCTCTTGAAGCCCATGACATGAGTGAGCTGGAAGATGTTGATGCAATTTTGGTTCCTGGTGGTTTTGGTAAGCGCGGCATTGAAGGCAAGATCATTGCGGCGAAATATGCGCGCGAGAATAAGATACCTTATTTAGGCATTTGTCTGGGGATGCAGGTTGCCGTGATTGAATTCTCGCGCAATGTGGCGCGTTTGCAGGATGCACACAGCACTGAGTTTGTAGCCGACACACCCAATCCCGTTATCGGCTTGATTACAGAATGGCAAGATGAGAGCGGCGAAACTGAAACCCGCGATGAAGAGTCTGATTTGGGTGGCACCATGCGCCTCGGTGGACAGCAGTGTCGTCTAAAGAAAGGTACGCTGGTGTGCCAGCATTACGATAAAGAAATCATTGTCGAGCGGCATCGACATCGTTATGAATTTAATAACCTCTATCGGCATAAGCTTGAAGAGGCGGGAATGGTTATTTCCGGTGAATCCCTCGACGGTGAATTGGTTGAAGTAATGGAGCTACACGATCACCCCTGGTTTGTCGGTTGTCAGTTCCATCCAGAATTTACCTCTGATCCTCGTGGAGGGCATCCATTGTTTTCAGGCTTTATTCGTGCAGCTTGTTTGCAGCAAAAAAAGGCTCAGGTGGGCGGAAACGAATTATGAAATTGTGTGGATTTGAAACGGCTTTAGATCAACCGTTATTTTTGATTGCCGGCCCCTGTGTCGTGGAAAGTGAGGAGATGGCGATGGAAACTGCCGGAACGCTCAAAGAGCTCACCTCAAAGCTGGGCATTCCTTTTATCTACAAGTCATCATTCGACAAAGCAAATCGCTCCTCTGCGGAAAGTTTTCGTGGTCTGGGCGTGGAAAAAGGCTTACAGATTCTTGAGACAGTCAAGGCGCAAATTGGTGTGCCTCTCATTACAGACGTGCATGAAGATACTGCACTCGATGAAGTTGCCAGTGTCGTGGACGTTTTACAGACCCCAGCATTTTTGTGTCGCCAAACTAATTTTATTCAAAATGTCGCAAAGCAAGGATTACCAGTCAATATTAAAAAAGGCCAATTTCTCGCACCTTGGGATATGGGTAACGTCGTCGATAAAGCCAAAGCTGTTGGCAATGAGCAGATTATGGTTTGCGAACGCGGTTATTCTTTTGGTTACAACAATCTGGTTTCGGATATGCGCGGTTTGGCAACCATGCGCGACACCGGTTGCCCGGTTGTGTTTGATGCGACGCATTCGGTGCAATTGCCCGGTGGCAAGGGAAGCTGTTCCGGCGGTCAGCGCGAGCATGTTCCAGTGCTTGCCAGAGCCGCGGTTGCGGCGGGTATTTCCGGCATCTTTATGGAAACCCATCCCGATCCAAGCAAAGCATTGAGCGATGGCCCCAATGCCTGGCCGCTAGGCAGAATGGAAGAACTGCTGATTGTTCTCAAAGAGCTTGATGACGCCGTTAAAAAGAGTGGGTTTATCGAGACGACGCTTTAGTCGAGTTCATATCCCTTCTAGTTTTTTGACGCTCTCTAAATATTAAATCTGTGATCGAACGATTTGCATCGCAGTAACACACACACACACACACACACACACACATTATTTCAAGGATTTAAAGCATGGCTACGATTAAAGATATTAAAGGCAGACAAATCATCGACTCGCGAGGAAACCCCACGGTGGAAGCCGATGTGATTCTCGATAACGGTGTGATTGGGCGAGCCGCAGTACCTTCTGGCGCGTCCACTGGAGAGCGTGAAGCGATCGAGCTGCGCGATGGTGGTGATCGATTTGGTGGCAAAGCCGTGATGCAGGCGGTTGAAAATATCAATACCGTGATCCGCGATAAAGTCGCAGGTATGGATGTCACCGCTCAAGCCGATATTGATAACGCGATGATTGAGCTTGATGGTACGGACAATAAGGCAAAGCTCGGCGCAAATGCACTGTTAGCAGTTTCTCTTGCTTGTGCACATGCTGGCGCTGCCGATGCTAAGCAACCACTGTATCGCTACCTTGGTGGGGCTGATGCGAATATTATGCCGGTGCCTATGATGAACATTATCAACGGTGGTGCGCACGCTGATAACAGCGTAGATATACAGGAATTTATGATTTTGCCAGCAGGGGCACCGACTTTTTCTGAATCTCTGCGTTACGGAGTTGAGGTTTTTCATGCGCTTAAATCCGTACTCTCAAAGCAAGGTTTAAACACCGCTGTCGGTGACGAAGGTGGGTTTGCTCCAAATCTGTCTTCAAATGAAGCGGCGATTGAAGTTATTCTTGAGGCGATTTCGCAAGCTGGGTTTACAGCTGGAAAAGACATTTATCTCGGCTTGGATTGCGCCAGTTCCGAATTTTACAAAAATGGTCAATACAACCTCGAGGCTGAAGGTAAAACGTATGATGCTGCTGGTTTTTGTGACTACCTGACACATTGGGTGGAACAATATCCTATTATTTCCATCGAAGATGGTATGGATGAAAATGATTGGGCGGGGTGGAAGTTACTAACCGAAAGTCTGGGCGATAAAATTCAACTGGTGGGTGATGACTTATTTGTCACCAATACGGAAATTTTAAAACGCGGCATTGCTGAGCAAACTGCCAATTCGATTCTCATTAAAGTGAATCAGATTGGTACGCTGACAGAAACATTAGCAGCGATTGATATGGCAAGTGCCGCAAATTATACCTCTGTTATCTCGCATCGCTCAGGAGAAACAGAAGATGTATCTATTGCAGATTTGGCCGTTGCAACTGGAGCAGGGCAAATAAAGACGGGTTCATTGTCTCGCTCTGATCGAGTGGCAAAATATAATCAGCTATTGCGGATTGAAGAGGAGTTAGGTGCAGCGGCAGTTTTTCCTGGTAAGTCGGTTTTTTCTCAGCTCGCATAGCACTGCTTTAGGCACAGAGTCGGGAAGATCAGGCTTTTCATCTGGGCTTTACTAGGAATTTTAAGCGGTTTCAGGCATCTTTTAGCGCAATTGAATCAGGCAGCCGTTGTTACGGTTTGTCTGGATCACCCAAGATATAGGATAAGAATACCAATATAACCACTATATCTTGTTGGAAACGTACTCATCTAATTATATTTTAGATCAGCTTTGTCATGCAAGCTGTTGTATATTATAATAATTTTTAGAGACACCCTTGCTGCGTTACCATGTGATGCAGCAAATGTAGGGGATTTCATCCTACATTTACAGTGTTCTTTAGTGAGAATGAGTTGTTAATGCACTAACCCTTTAGTAGGTGAAATGAAAGTCCTGACTGTAATTTTTGTGATGATGCTGGTCACCCTGCAATACCGATTATGGATCGGTGCTGGCAGTGTTCCTGATATTTTTCGGATGAACGAAGCAGTCGCAGCGCAATTAGATGAAAATCAGAATTTGCTAACGCGTAACCATGCGCTTGAAGCCGAGGTAGTAGATTTAAAAACCGGTGATGCAGCCATCGAAGAGAGAGCTCGCAGCGAACTGGGCATGATCGGTCAGGATGAGACCTTTTTCCAGATTGTTGATCCTAATAGTTATCAGCCCAGTGAGAGTCCAATTCGAGGTTACAAGAAAGCAACCTATCGGATCAGGCCTACCAAAATTTGCGATAACAAAGATAAATGCATACTCCCCGGATTTGGGCAGTAGTTCCCGCAGCAGGGATTGGTCGGCGCATGGGAAGCCAGATTCCCAAACAGTATCTTAAAGCGCTCGATTACACCGTCATTGAATATACGCTGCGAAAGCTCGCAGCCGTCCCCCAGATTGATGAAATTATTGTTTCTATCAGTGATGCTGATCATTGGTGGCCGGCGCTCAATCTCGATTTTAAAAAAACAGTTAGAACCGTTATAGGCGGAGATGAGCGCATCCATTCCGTACTCAACGCGGTGGAATCCATCGAACAGGAGTTCACTTCCCAAGATTGGATTATGGTGCATGACGCGGCACGCCCCTGTGTCTCGCTACTGGATATTCAGAAATTAATCGCTGCGGTTGACTCTCATCCCTGTGGTGGAATATTAGCGACGCCGATTCATGACACGGTGAAGCGTGCATCCGTTGAGAGTGAATCCATTGATGCGACCGTTGAACGAAATCGTCTCTGGCGAGCGCTAACACCGCAACTATTCCGTGCGCCATTATTGTTAAAAGGCTTACGTGCAGGTATTAGGCGAGTCAATGAAATTACTGATGAGGCAAGCGCCATGGAGTTGCTCGGATATCACCCACAATTAGTCGAAGGGCGTAGTAGCAATATTAAAATCACACAAGCAGAAGATCTCCAGTTGGCCGAGTTTTATCTTGGTCAAGAAGCGCGTAATTTGGGTTTTTGAATTGAATCAAAATTAATGATTAGAATCGGCCACGGCTTTGATGTACATGCTTTCGCACAAGGCGATCACTTGATGCTTGGTGGCGTAAAGATTCCATTTGATCAGGCTTTTAAAGCCCATTCTGATGGTGATGTCCTAATTCATGCGCTTTGCGATGCGCTATTGGGTGCTGCTGCATTGGGCGATATTGGTCAGCACTTTCCCGATACAGATACGGCATTTAAAGGTATCGACAGTCGCGAACTACTCAGGCGTGTTCGAGATATCGTCGCCCAGACGGGCTACCAGGTAGGCAATGTCGACGCGACCATTGTTGCTCAGGCTCCCAAGCTCATGCCCCATCTAGAGGCGATGTGTGAAAATTTAGCCAAAGATTTATTGATTGGAATTCAGCAAATTAATATTAAAGCGACGACCACAGAAAAGTTAGGCTACCCAGGTCGTGGTGAAGGCATCGCTGCACATGCGGTGGCTCTTTTAAGCTTAGTCGAGGACTAACTAAAACATTGTGTTGACGGCCCAGGTTGCAATCACCTGACAGGAGTTTCGGAAATCCTCATAGCTGAGGGCTGATTGCCAATGCTGATCAATTTCCGCTTTCGGTGCGACCCAGACAATTTTGCTATCTTTGATCAATCCATATTCAACATTTTCTGCCAGTTTGTAATTTTGTGGCAGCATTTCTCCATGGGTTATTTGATCGAACTCATTTACGCTAACCCCAATTTGCCAAAACTCGCGACAGCAGTTTGATAGCGACGCCTGATATTTAGAAACATCAAACACCTGGCTGTTTTTTAAGTCATCGAACAGATTCTGAGCATGCTGGTACGCATGGATGTAATGCCCGTGTTGATCGTGTTTTAAATCAATTTTATGTGTTTGCACATGCTGCTGTAGTGCAAGGTAAGGCTTCGAAACTATCATCTCTTGATAATCGACCAAGGTTGATGCAGCTTCCAGATCTCTCAGTTCTCCAATATGATTAAGATCAATGAGTTTGGTTTTTTTCTTGAAATCGGCGACCCAGTAATCACTGGAATCGTCCTGAAATACACCTAGACGATCGGGATGGTTAAGAATGTGTTGTGATGACGCAGGAATTTGATCGCTGGAATTATCAAATCCGAAAGAGCTGATGAGATCCATCAACTGTCCCATTTCAGTTAGTTCCTGAGGATCAATCTGAACCAATTGGTCAGAAATTGAAACCAGATAATTCTCCATGATGACGCACCTTTGCCCAGCGATTTTTGATATTTGATAGATGCGACTTGTCTGCGTCTATTCTTTTCTGACAAGCGTTGAAGGTGGCTGATTAAATGACTGATTTTTGTACAGCGACAAGCCTAAGTCTTGGAGTCACCTTTCACTTCTCATACTGATAGATTAGATCCATTGACTGATTTTCCTGATCAGACTCGGCTTCGAGGTGCAATTTTTGCGATAGACGGTAGCGTAGAGAAAAGGTTTCTGATTCGGTGAATAGTTTGGTGACATATTGGATGTAGAGTTCTGGAGTTAAGAACTTTCCCAAAATGAGCGCGCTATCTGAAATATCCTGGCCCGCCTGGATAGCAAAGGTATCCAGCCCCGCTTTGCGGCGTAATTTATCTATTGAACCAGCCCCACTTTTTAAACCAAGCCGTGCTGCGGCATTTAATAGCATGCTGGAGTCACCTTCACCAAGGCCGTTTAGTGGTCTCCCAGTTAATAAATAAGCTAACGCATCAGTCTCTGGTAAAGGAGGAATACTGAAGACTTCACTCTTTGGCTGTTTGAGTGTGCCGGAAACTTTTAGCCCCGCAACGACATCTTCGGACTCGATTTTACGAGTGGCTCGCATATTGAGTCCGGGTGCTTTTATTGGCCCGTTAAAATAAATATCACCACGTTCTATTTTGAGTTTTTGACCATAGGCTTTGTATTCGCCATCTACCAGCTGGATTGAGCCATCGGCTGCAACAGGTCTACCATTTTTCTGGATAATGGTGAGTGCTCCAGTGAGTCGGCTGGTGAGCCCAAAGCCCGATATATTCACTTTGTCTCCCAGCTCTACTTCTATATTGGCATTAAACGGAAGACTTTCCGTTTTTTTCTGCTTTTCTTCACCTATAATTATTTCATCGGCGCTGGGGTAGCTGGCCATAGATGATAAATCGCCCAATGATAAATTGGCGTCTGGAATAACCAGCGAGCCGGTGATGTCAACGCCTTGAGTATTCGCTGAAATAATTAGCTGCGGTGATATTGAAACTTTAGCAACAGGAATATTTACCACTTCGAAATTTTCGCCACTGGTGATTAATTTCGCACGCCAAAATGGAAATTTAATGAGATCGATATTTCCCTTTATGCCTAACTCACCCGTACCAGATTTCATTTTTACTGCGAGTGTTACTTGTTTTCTGTTATCGAAGTGAGCATCTAACTTAATCTCGCTAAGTTCAGTGCCTAGTTCTGGAATTCTGGCAAAACCTTCATTAAGAATTATTTTTCCCAGTACGGATGGCTGGTTGAGCTTGCCACCAATGTCCAGCTTTACAGAGAGTTTTCCTTGTGGAGAAATAATGTCATCAGTGAACAGGTTAATCCATTCCAGTTTGGTGAAATTAATATCAACTTTCCCTTTAATCTCTTGAGTTGACTGATTAAGTGCTAGTTTCGAAATAAGCTTATTACTCAGTCCAAAACCAATATCAGTACTAGCCATCCATTGCCCTTGAGAACCTGTCACAGTGGCGTTACCGTTAATAATTTCTTTGAGTACGCCAGCATCAGGAATCCAGTGTTTCAAACGTTGAATGGGGAAGTCCGTCAGTGACACATCAATTTTGGAGGAATTTTGTAGCGCAATGCTGCCATTTAAACACAAACGCTCTTTGTTATGCCCTAGACAGAATGATGAAACGGACTGAGTATCTTTGGACAGAAGTAACGATGCTGGATGCTTGAGTTTGTAGGTGGATAAGTGTTTTTCTGAGACATCCAGTTGATTAACCATGCCTGTCCAGGTGGCAGTTTTTTTATCGTAAGCACCGTTTACTTTGCTGGTTAATTGATCAAAGAATTTGCTGCCGGAAATTGTGATAGCTACATTTTGTGTTCTTTCTGAAAAGGCACCACTTAAACTAACAGACTTAAATTGCGTAGCCCCAGTTGTTACATTATTGGCTGTCACATCAAAGAAATAGTGATCACGAAAGGTACCCGGTGAAAAGTGTGCTTGGTATTTTTCCGACTGAAAACTTTTGTATTCTATTCGGTCTCCTGAAAGCTGAATATCAAATACTGGTTGGCGTAGATCTCCATTCATTTTTCCAGAGAGGTTGGCTTGACCTTTTAAGTCTGGGTGAAGGGCATGCAGATCTGGTGCCTTCACTTTAATATTCAGTATTCCAATTAAGCCAGGGTAAATCATACCGCTCAAATCAAGGTGGTTAGTTCCAATTTTGGCTTTTGCAGTATGTATGTTGACGGTCTTATCTTCTATTGAGATGTCACTGATCAGATCAATCGGATAGTCTCGGACGTTTCCTTTGGTATGAAAATTGATGGCGGTTTTATGTTGCTTAAATGCATATTGACCTTGCAGGCTAAGGAGTCCCGGGAAGTTTTTATTAAAACCTTCCGGTTTGATTTTATCGCCAGAGAACTTGATGTTGGTTTTTAAGCCATTTTTCCACGATAGTTTTCCATGCCCTGTTACATCTCCCTCTAGTATGTTGAGGTCAATCTTCGAAATATTTAAACCATAAAAATCCCCCGTGGCTTTCAGGTCGCCAGTAAAGGGAGGAATATTTTTTATGTTTGAAACTGCATTTAGTGAGAGGTTGTATTGGTTTAGCACTCCATCTATCAAGATATTTGAGGCGGTAAAAGTCTTGGGAATTTCATAAGTGCCTTGTGCGGAAATAGGGAAGGGGGCAGAAAATTTCAGCATGATGTCAGCATTCACGTCGGCAGATTTAAATTTAGTGGTTAAGTCTCTCAGGTTTAACTGATCTTTTTGCATCCGTAGCTGAGTGGTTACTTGATTGAGAAAGTAGGTCTTGTTTTTCACCTTCAGTTCTAGCTGATCGATCATCAAGTGATTAATGGTTATGGGTAAGGGTGCGCTAAATTCAGGTAATGCTGGTTGCTTATTTGGATCTTTCTTTTTTGGGGTTATGACGACAGTTACTTTTTTAGCTTTAAGTTGAGTGATGTCGATTCTTTTATTGAGGAGTGAGAAAATCGAGTAATCCCCATTAAGGTTATCAATAAAAAGGTGTGTTCCCTTGTTTTTAAATTCCAGTTTTTCAGCAGAAAACCCACGCACGAGCGTGCCAGAGTAGTTGGTAATGGTTAAATTGTCTGGGCTGCGCTCCAGTAGTTTCCCCACTAGCCAGTGACTACCAGGCTGGGTTCCCAGCATCCATAGCAGTGCGAAGCCGCAGATAATGAATGTGAATATCACAAGCCAGTAAAGTTTAGTGAAAATAACTCTCACAGATCTGGCCCCATACTAAGATGTAGTCGAATATCAGAGCCGCTTGCGTCCAGATCATGAGCAAAGTCGAGACGAATAGGGCCTATCGGTGAGTGGAACCGTCCACCAATACCGACAGACTTTTTAATTTCATAATCGTTAAAGTTATTAAGCGAGTTTCCCGCATCGACGAATATCGCTAGCCCCCAGTTCTTCTTGATTGAATGTTCGTATTCCAAACTTCCGGTGAGAAAGTTCTTACCTCCTGTGACTTCTCCATTGCTATCGACTGGCCCCAGAGACTTGTAATCAAATCCTCGAACGCTGTTGTCTCCTCCGGCGAAAAATCTTAGTGAAGCGGGTAGTTTAGAAAGTTCATCGACTTCGCTAAATCCGGCTCCAGCACGTGCGAGTATTCGATTATTGTTAACGGGGCGAACAATTTTCGCACTACCCGTTAATTGAGCCAAATTGATGTCAGAGAAAAAATCTCTTGATGCGAGCTTTAAATTGGTCGAGAGTCTCCAGCCGGAGCGAGGAAAAAGCGGGTTATCGCGAACCGATTTACTATAGCCAATACCTGGTGTCACTAGTTGGGTAATGTCATTGCTATCGGCAGTAGAAAAATTTTCTCTTAAAAACTCAATTGACGATATTAGCTTCCAGCCATTGCTACGCACCCGTGTTAATTTTGCAGCTAGCTTGGTGGTTTGACTGTTGGAGGCATCGACATCTTCATCTTTAAAACCAAGACCTAAATCCAATTTATGGGTGCCAGCATTACCCAGAGGTATGGTGTAATTAATGCCGGTTTCCGCAACAATGGGCGACCAGCTGGTATTGAGAATATAACTATGTGCACGTCGATTTAACCAACGATCTTCAAATTTAAATGACACACGCGGACCTTCATTGGTCGATGCGCCGAGACCAATTCGATACGCATGTCGTTTTCTGGGTTGTAAGGTGATTTTAATGGGGATGGTTTCATCTTTGGATGCTTTTCTGTCTACCTCGATATTAACCACTGAAAAATATCCAGAGTCATTGAGTGCACTTTGTTGTTCTGTGAGCTTGGCGCTATTAAATTCATCGCCTTCCTTGATAGTTAAATATTTATTAATAAACTTATCTTTAAACTGTGACTGCTCCAGTTGAATGGCCCCAATTTTTGTTCTTTTTCCAGAGCTAAATTTAAGCTCGATAAATGCGAGATTTTTTTGCCGATCAATACGCAATTCTCGGGTGGTAAACTCACCGGAGAAATAGCCGTATTGACTGGCGAGGGAGCTAATATCGAGTTTAATTTTTTCATAGTCAGCATGGTTGAGTGCTGATCCTGTCTGCACGGGTAGATTCTTCCAGAATTGTTGCATGCCTTGCGTATTTTCAAGTCCTCCAGTCACTACGATATTGACTGTTTCAATGGTGACTTGTTTTCCCGCAGTAACCAGAATTTCCATCGACCAGCATTGGTTGTCGTTGGTTCTATCGACTTCTATTTTAGCGTTGTAATAGCCAAGCGCACGCAATGCTTTGTTAGTATCTTTTTCGGTGCGTTCTTGTATGCGTTTAAAGCGCCAGCTGGGTAGTTCGCATTGGTAGCGTGATACATCCACCAGCGAACGAATATTTTCATCAAGCTCGCCAGATACACCATGCAGCAGAAGCTGGGGGCGTTGTTCTCCCGCCAGCGCGGATGATCCGCTCAGGATTAATAAAATAAGAATCCGCTGTATCGTTCTGTACAAAGATTTTACTCCACATGAATGCATCTCTATTATAGGGCAGCTTTGCGATGAACGATGCCTGAATAGCCACTGCTCATCGTCATTTTATGCGAGGTTAAGCCTCAGATCTAAAAAGCTTTTCTTCTCGGAGTCCCGTTATACCGCTAGCTAATTTAGCTGATCACCCACCACAAAGGTTCAATATGAAACGTAGAAAGTTTTTAACGCATTTAGGCGCAGGATCACTCGCTATAGGTGGCGCGATCTCCACGGGTTGTCAGTCAAAATATTCAGATAGTGATGTATCCAAAACGCAATCTGCGCCAGCCGTGAATACAGGTAAGGCTAAACCGATTGAATGGAAAATGGTCACTACCTGGCCGAAGAATTTTCCAGGTCTTGGCACTGGCGCTAATTTCCTCGCCAAGACCATTGAGGAAATGTCTGGTGGTCGCATTAAAATTAAAATTTATGGTGCGGGAGAACTGGTTCCAGCCTTCGAAATTTTCGATACCGTCTCTAATGGCATCGCTGAAATGGGGCATGGTTCAGCCTATTATTGGAAAGGCAAGAATGCGGCACTCCAGTTTTTCTCGACAGTGCCTTTTGGCTTAACCGCTGATGAAATGAATGCTTGGCTGTATCACGGTGGTGGTATGGAACTGTGGCAGGAAGCCTACGCGCCTTTTGGCTTGATCCCGACCGCAGCCGGAAATACCGGTGTACAAATGGCGGGCTGGTTCAACAAGGAAATCAATGCTCTCGAAGATCTTAAGGGGCTAAAAATGCGTATCCCCGGACTCGGTGGTGAAGTGTTAAAACGCGTTGGCGGTACACCGGTCAATCTTCCGGGCGGTGAGCTGTTTACCGCCATGCAATCAGGCACACTGGACGCCACAGAGTGGGTGAACCCTTACAATGATCTGGCGTTTGGTTTCCACAAGGTTGCGAAGCATTATTATTACCCTGGCTGGCATGAGCCAGGCACAACGCTAGAGTGTTTCATCAATCAGAAGGCGTTTGAGGCGTTGCCGGATGATTTGCAGAGCATCGTGCTGAATGCCTCGCGTGTGGCTAATCAGGACATGCTGACAGAGTACATTGCGCGCAATAACGATGCGCTTGATACATTGGTAAACAAACATAATGTTGATGTTCGAAAACTACCCGATGACGTGATTAATAGCCTGCGAGATTTGTCAGACAAAGTCGTTCAGGAAGTCGCTGCGGATAGCGAGCAATCGCAAAAGATTTATGACTCCTACATCGCCTTCCGCAAAAAAGTTTTACGCTGGCAGGAGATATCGGAGAAGGCTTATCTGAGTGCCAGAGGGTAGTAAAGGTATCTCTACACACTTAAAAATCCTCAAGCAGTTATGTTATTGCCTTCTAAAAAGGCGGTTTCCCCACTCAAAACTGGCCAGGCCAGAAAGAATAAATCCAGTGCCTATGATCACGGCTGGGGTTAACGGTTCATTATTAATTTGATTCCCAATTAACAGGGCGGTTACTGGCGTAATAAAAGTAACCAGCGCGACCTTGGAGGCTTCAAGATGGTGAATCAGGTAGAAATACAAAGAGAACCCGATGACAGATCCAAACACCGATAGGTAGAGAATAGAGTATCCAGCCTTTGCGGGAATCTCCGTGGGCATTTCTCCATCTACGATGAGCCAAGTGAGGAAAAATGCTGGCAATGCTATCAACATTCCGGCTGCAGCCATCACTAACCCATGTTGTCCGGCGTTGATCTTTTTAATCCAGATCGCCGTACCGGTTTGACCAAAAACCCCTATCAGAATTAGTATCGAGCCGAAAATCACTTCTTTTCCCAGCGTCAGGCCGTGAGAGAAAACGATTACGAGTCCAGTGATGCCGAGGGTGAGTCCCAGGAGCCTGTTGAGGGTGATCTTCTCATCGAGGAAGATACTCGCCAGCACACCTGCCAATACGGGTGAGAACCCCCAGATAACCGAAATCCAGCCGGAAGGGATATAAGAGGCTCCCCAGTAGCCAAACAACATGCCGGTATAAATACCAATGCCGGAAGCGAAATAAGCTCGGCGTGCGCGTTTGCTCATGCTGTATTGAATTCGTGCGAGTTTCACCACGACCATTGCAATGATGCAACCGATTAGCATTCGAGAGAGCACACCAAAGAGAAAACCAACTTCTTCGCCACTCCATTTGATACCCAGTGGCGTGGTGGACCAGATGACAACGACGACGGCAAACGCCAGGGGTATAGCCATTATTTTCTCCGTAGTTTTGAATTGCTGTTGTTGAGCAAATTCAGGCATAAAAAAAGCCGCAGTGGGTAGCTGCGGCTTGATGAATTTAGTTGAGTTTAACTTTGTCAGTCATTTCTAAACACGCAGTCGCAGTGGATGTGCCAAATTCGGCGCATCACAGTCAGGTCTTGTGGTTTGAGAGTTAAATTCATGGGAGTTAGTGTTACTTGGGAATTGTAATTGATCAAGCTAAATTTAAGGGTTTTGTGAGAACGTAGGATGTGCTGAGGCACGAAGCGCATCATTTCGCGTGGAAAATTAGGTATTGGTAAAACGAAAAAAGGGCAGCGAATGCTGCCCTTTTTTCTGTTTCGAAACTTGCTTTAACGTTTCGAGAACTGAGTTGCGCGACGGGCTTTGCGCAGACCAACTTTTTTACGCTCAACTTCACGAGCATCACGAGTCAGTAGGCCAGCCGTACGCAGGTCAGGGCGTAAGCCTTCGTCATATTGCAGTAATGCGCGAGCAATGCCGAGGCGAATTGCACCAGCTTGACCGCTTGGGCCGCCGCCTTTAACGGTGGCTTTAATATTAAAGCTTTCAGAATTCTCTGTGGCTACCAAAGGCTGGCGGACGATCATGCGAGCTGTCTCACGACCAAAGAATTCATCCAGTGGGCGATTGTTAACAGTGATTTCTCCAGAGCCTTTACTCATGAAGACGCGAGCAGCTGAGGATTTTCTGCGGCCTGTGCCGTAATGTTGTTCTGTAGCCATAGTCTTAATTTATTTCCAGTTTCTGGGGTTGTTGCGCGGCGTGATTGTGCTCGGAGCCAGCGTAAACTTTCAGTTTTTTGAACATGGTACGTCCAAGCGAATTTTTTGGCAGCATACCTTTAACAGCGGTTTCAATAACACGCTCAGGCGCTTTATCAATCAGCTTTTCAAAGCTAATGGATTTCATATTACCAATGTAACCAGTGTGCTTGTAATACATTTTGTCTTTGCGCTTGTTGCCGGTGACGTGAATCTTCTCGGCATTAACGATGACGATGTAATCACCTGTATCTACGTGAGGCGTGTAAATAGGCTTGTGCTTACCACGTAAACGTAGAGCAACTTCTGAGGCTAGACGGCCGAGGGTTTTACCAGCTGCATCAACGACATACCAGTCGCGTTTCACTTCAGCAGGCTTGGCAGTAAAAGTCTTCATTGTCTGGATACTCCTAAGTGTTCTAAGACAACAGTACGAAAGGCGCGAGACTATAGCTAAATTCTCATTTTGAGGCAAGTATGAGGTAGATATTGGCCTTAAATTTTGGGGTTAGCGTGGTAACTGAATGTTTTACTTGGGTTTACACTTAGTTTGCGTATAGTCCCTCGTCAGATTGAGGGCAAAAAAAAGCGCGGCACATAAGGAGGACGTGCCGCGCCAATCTACCACCAAAGGAGGATGGAGGATCCATAAAGTTAACCAACCACCACAAGGATGATTAACTTATTAGTATCTTCTAATATACTAAGTTGGATGTCAAGCCTGATCTGAAAATATTTAGGTCAGGCTTTGCTCCATCATGATTCAATCTTTCTAAAACGCTTCTCCGTACGTTAAGGCAGCATCAG
>CAZUAW010000025.1:0-16003 GCA_964618535.1 uncultured Thiotrichales bacterium | reverse complement strand
TTAAAGAGGTTTACTTCTAAATTTTAGGTATTGATTATGGATCGGTTTTTTATACGATAGATAGCCAAAACTCATTGCAAAAAGACTAATAATGACAGCAGAAATCACATTGAAGTAAGGAATTTCAGCGTATTGCTTTAGCAGTAAGTGGAGCAGAAACAAACTGATAAATATTAACGATAATTTAATCTCGTAGGTATCCGTTTTAATTTGATACTTGGTCATCCAGACCTGCACCAATCCAACACCGATAATTGATCCTAACGCAAGCCCCATAATAAACCCGGGGATTCCGTAAAAGTGAAAAGCAGTGATCCCCATCCCAACGCGGAATATCGATGTAAAGAAGGAAATAGTCGCGGTGTGTTTAGGAAAACCATAGGACACAGGGACTTTTTGATAAAGATCATAGAGAATCATAAACCAGGTCATTAAGGCCAGATACTGGGTAACCCGTCCTGCTGCAAGATAGCTATCTTTATATAAATATTCGAAAAATAGAGGCGCTAATGCGAATGTAAATAAACAAAAAACCAATAAGGCGGGCAAAATATGTCGCATGGTTTCATGGATTTTCTCGGCGTAGTTTTCACCTGAACCTCTGGCTGCCTGAGAGAGAACTGGATAGACAATTCTTAAGCTAAAGTTATAAGAGAGCATCATCGTGATGGCAGTTAGCGACGCCGAGATCGCATAAATTCCCAAATCATGAGTGGGGATAAGTTTCCCCAAAATCAGTTTGTCTGATTGGGTGATGACAAAATGAAACAGCGTATTTAAAAATATCCATTTGCCAAAACTCAGAATTTCTTGGTATCGGGTTGTTATCAACCTATATCCAGCAAAACTCATCGGTGCCACGTAATGGCTGCCAATGGTCTTTACTACAGAACTGACGACATGACCGATGACCAGCGCCCAGACGGTGGGCGAAAACAAGCAGTAAATAATCACCACAATGGCAGCAATCAGCTGTGCGGTGAGATCGAGTAAGGCGAGTTTTTTAACCTGATGATTACGCTGCAATACATAAAATCGTGTGGATAAAAACCCGTCAATCAACAGCGATATGCCACCAACCAACAAACACGCTCTGATAATTTCATCGCCATAGAGATTTGCCAGTGGTAGAGCAATGAGTGCCAGAACCGCGTAAAGAACCACGCCGCGAACAATTTGCAGACTGAAACAGGATTGATAAAAATCCGCTTTCTCGCCATCCGGATTGCGGACGATATTGTCACCAATCCCCACGTCAGAGAGTAGCGAAAGCGCCATGAAAATGGTGGTAACGATGGCGGCGATACCGAATGCGTCAGGGGTTAAAAACCACGCCAGCATGATGTTTGAGAAAAACTTCACAATGATACCGGCGAACTGAACTACAACGACAATCGCGCTGTTTTTCAGAACTTGTGGCTGTGTTTCATTGATCACTGGTCAACAATACCCGAGATTGATTGTAGTTTTTGTGAGATTTCGTTGAAAACCTGAGGTGTACTAGCCAAAAGCGAACCTAACCCGAATATTGCATGAATTACACGAGTTCTTGCTTATCTATTGATTCCACAGGAAATTCTTTTCACTTGCCCGTAATCACCGATACGGGACGCGTAAAAACAATTCCCTGTGAAAACAATATCTTAAGCGAAATTCTCATGAATTCATGCAATATCTGGGCTAGATCGCTGATTTGGAGCACAGTTCGTTCGTATAAGTTCCTTAGATTATAGGTAATTTTTCGCGCAGATCATAAGAGAGTGTCATGAGGTCGAATCTCAGGCTACAATTCCGTGCTCTACCCTGATCAAGAACAAGATACGGCACCTCATGAATGAAAACCCTGAGCTAGACTTTGAAGGCATCGAACGCGTACCTCTGGGACAGTTCACTGAAAAAGCCTACCTGGATTACTCCATGTATGTGGTGCTTGATCGAGCTTTGCCGCATATAGGCGATGGCCTGAAACCTGTACAGCGTCGGATTACCTACGCCATGTCTGAACTGGGGCTTTCTGCCGGATCCAAACATAAGAAATCGGCTCGCACAGTCGGTGATGTACTGGGTAAATACCATCCCCATGGAGATTCTGCCTGTTATGAGGCGATGGTATTGATGGCGCAACCCTTTTCCTATCGCTATCCCATTGTTGATGGGCAGGGAAACTGGGGTTCTCCCGATGATCCAAAATCCTTCGCCGCAATGCGTTATACCGAATCACGCCTGCGTCCCTATGCCAAAGTGCTGCTCAGCGAGCTCGGACAGGGCACAGTGGACTGGCAGCCCAATTTTGATGGCATGCTGCAAGAACCCGTGGTGTTGCCCGCAAGGTTACCCAATGTGCTGCTCAATGGTGGTACAGGTATCGCCGTGGGTATGGCGACTGATATTCCACCACATAATCTGCGCGAAGTCGCCGCCGCCTGTGTTCATCTGCTGGAAAAGCCGCGCGCGACGCTGGAAGACATTAGCGAATTCATACAAGGCCCAGATTACCCAACAGATGCCGAAATCATCACCTCAAAAGAGGATATCCAAGAAGTTTATCGAACCGGGCACGGCAGCGTTCGGATGCGGGCTAAATGGATGATCGAAGATGGCGATATTGTCGTTACCGCACTTCCTCATCAAGTTTCTGGCAGTAAATTACTGGAGCAGATTGCTGGTCAGATGACGGCCAAAAAACTCCCGATGGTTGAAGATCTTCGTGATGAATCAGACCATGAATGCCCTACCCGCTTGGTGATTACACCACGCTCAAACCGCGTCGATAAAGAAGAGTTAATGTCACATTTATTTGTGACGACCGATCTTGAGCGAAGCTATCGTATCAATCTGAATATGATCGGCATCAATGGGCGACCACAGGTCAAGGACCTGGTTAACCTGATCAAAGAATGGCTGACCTTCCGTGTCGAAACAGTCCGCAGACGGCTGCAATGGCGGCTAGATAAAGTGCTTGAACGCTTGCACCTCTTGGAAGGACTGCTGATTGCCTTTCTCAATATTGATGAAGTGATCAAAATCATCCGCACCGAGGACGAGCCAAAACCCGTTTTGATGCAACGATTTGGGCTGAGTGATATTCAGGCTGACTATGTACTGGATACTCGATTACGCCAGTTAGCGCGGCTTGAAGAAGTAAAAATTCGTGAAGAACAGGAAGCCTTGGCCGCCGAACGCGACGGGCTCGAAAAAGTACTTAGCTCCGAGGCACGCCTAAAAACAAAAGTTAAAAAAGAAATTATTGAAGATGCAAAAGCCTATGGCGATGACCGTCGCTGCCCCATTATCGAGCGCGAACAGGCAAAAGCCATCGACCCGAACGCGATGGCTCCCGCTGAACCGCTCTCTGTTATTCTCTCTCAGCAAGGCTGGATCAGAGCGGCAAAAGGGCACGATATCGACCCATCAAGTATGAACTTTCGCGCTGGCGATGGTTTTCAAAGTCTCGCCAGAGGACGCAGTAATCAGCCCGTGGTGGTGATTGATTCCACTGGACGCTCCTACACTCTGGCAGCGCATAGCCTTCCCTCAGCACGTGGCCAGGGCGAACCATTAGGTGGTAAATTAACCCCACCCGATGGCTCACGCTTTATTGCCGTGCTTACAGGAAAACCTGAGGATGAGTTTTTACTCAGCAGCAGCTTTGGCTACGGTTATGTCTGTCAGTTTGAAAGCATGATCTCCCGCGCGAAAGCTGGAAAAGCTTTATTGTCAGTGCCAGCAGGTGCTGAGGTGATGAAGCCGATACCTGTCAATGCTTATGAGGAGGATTGGGTAGCCGCAGCCACCAGCGAAGGTTACATGCTGGTACTGCCGCTCAAAGAGCTACCTAAATTACCGCGCGGCAAAGGTAACAAAATCATTAACATCCCCTCCCCACGACTAAAATCGGGTGAAGAAGCGTTAGCAGCCATTGCGTTAATCCAGCCAGGTGACAAACTCACAGTATTTGCAGGTAAAAAGCACAAGACCATGTCACCAGCAGAAGTGGATGAGTTTGATGGTGAACGTGGCAAACGCGGTCGAAAGTTAGCCCGTGGCTATCAAAAAGTCGATGCGCTGGAAGTGATCAGGAAAAGTTAGCTGGCTTTACGATCAGAATACTGGAGATCAATCCAGTCTTGATAGCTGCCATCCATAATGCCACGCCACCAACCCTCGTCATCCAGATACCAGTCGAGAGTTTTTTCGATGCCGGATTCAAATGACTCCACAGGCTTGTACCCTAATTCATTGGTAGTTTTGGTCGCATCAATCGCGTAGCGGGTGTCATGACCGGGACGGTCTTTGACATAGGTGATCAATGAGTTTGATGGCTTGCCTTGCACAGCTGGCGAATCGGGGAACCGTTGCTGTAGATCGGAACTGTTGCGAATGCGTTCATCCATCAATTTGCAGATTAGATTAACGATATCGATATTCGTCCATTCATTGTGACCACCAATATTATAGGTCTCACCAATGCGGCCTTTTTTCATTACCAGATCAATGCCCTGTGCATGATCGTCCACATATAACCAATCGCGAATCTGCAATCCATCGCCATAAATCGGCAAAGGCTTTGCGTGCAAAATATTGATCAGCACCAACGGTATTAACTTCTCTGGAAATTGATACGGGCCGTAATTATTGGAACAGTTACTGGTGGTAACTTCCATGCCGTAGGTGTGATGGTAGGCGCGCACCAAATGGTCAGAAGCCGCCTTGCTGGCAGAATAGGGTGAATTGGGTGCGTACTGAGTCTCTTCAGTAAAGGCAGGATCATCTGCTTTTAAAGTGCCATAAACCTCATCGGTAGAAACATGATGAAAACGGTGCGGTAGCACACCATCTGGGCCGTCCAGCCAAATGGCTTTGGCCGCTTTTAGCATGACGTAAGTACCGGTGATGTTGGTATCAATAAATTCATCAGGACCGGTGATGGAGCGATCCACATGGCTCTCTGCGGCAAAATGCACAATCGTATCAATCTGCTTATCTTTAAGTAGCGATTCAATCAACGCCTGATCCCGAATATCGCCGTGAACAAACTCAAAATTTGAGTTTTTCTGCGCATCTTTAAGGCTTGCTAAATTGCCTGCATAGGTCAGCGCATCCAGTCCAATCACGGTGTCGTCCGGCCAGGTCTCAAGCCAGTAGTTAACGAAATTTGTGCCGATGAAGCCGGCCGCGCCGGTTACCAGTAAACGAGTGGGTTTATTCGCCATGTTTCAATTCCTTTAATACATTTTCAAGGGCAGCTCGCCAGTGCATTCCAGTGTAGCCTAGCGCGCCTCTAAGGCTACGTTTATCCAGCACACTATTGGCCGGACGCGCCGCAGGCGTGGGGTACTCCTCAGTGGGAATGGGATTGATCTGAACTTCATGATCAATCATTTCCATATTTCTACCTAGCTGATAGATCGCCTCAGAAAAGTCATACCAACTGGCAGCGCCAGCATCCGTCCAGTGATGCATGCCACGCAAGTCTTTTTCGATGGCCAAATAAATTACTTTTGCCAACTCAGCCGCCCAGGTGGGTGTACCAATTTGATCTTCAACAACCCCCATCTCATTGCGTTCATTCATTAATCGCAACATGGTTTTGACAAAGTTATTGCCATGTGCGGAATAGACCCAGGCAGTACGGATTATCAATGCATCGTCAGCAAGTATTTCCTGAACTGCTTGATCGCCCTGTAATTTTGATGCGCCATAAACACTCTTTGGATTAACAGCATCATCCGGTAGATACGGCGCGCCCTGGCTGCCATCAAAAACGAAATCAGTCGAGACATGTAGGAGGCGAATATTGTTTTCTTTCGCTACAATGGCGAGGTTTTTCGCACCTTCGGCATTGACCAGATAAGCGAGATCAGAATCCCCTTCTGCCTTATCGACCGCGGTGTAGGCAGAAGCATTAATGATCCATTCTGGCTGTTCATTTTTGACATACTGGCGAATCAGATCAATATCTGAAACATCCAGTTCGGGGAGATCGAACGCTGCAAGTTCGATATTATCAGGACAGGTTCTTTGCAGTTCCCAGCCTAGTTGTCCAGCTGACCCGGTAATTAATATTTTCATTTCAGCAGATTCATCAAGTAGCGTCCGTAACCGCTTTTCTCCAACGGTTTTGCAATGGCTAATAACTGCTCATCCGTAATGAACCCACGAGACCAGGAAATTTCCTCGGGAGAGGCAATTTTCAATCCCTGACGCTCTTCGATTACGCGGATAAAATTGGCAGCGTCGAGTAATGATTCTGTCGTTCCAGTATCGAGCCAGGCAGTACCGCGACTAAGCTGCTCAACCTCCAGATCACCGCGCTCAAGATAGACGTTATTGACGTCGGTAATTTCCAGTTCACCACGCGGCGAAGGCTTTATATTCTTGGCGATTTCCACCACATCGTTGTCGTAAAAATACAAACCAGTCACGGCATAGTTGGATTTTGGATGTTCTGGTTTCTCTTCGATGCTGGTTGCACGTCCCTGATCATCAAACGCAACCACACCGTAGCGTTCTGGGTCCTGAACTGAATAGCCAAACACTGTTGCGCCACGTTGTTTTTGGCTAACACGCTCCAGACGGCTCGATAACCCCTGCGCATAAAAAATGTTGTCACCCAGTATTAACGTGCAAGGATCCTTGCCGATAAATTCTTCGCCAATGATAAAAGCCTGTGCCAAACCGTCCGGCTCGGGCTGCTCGGCGTATTGCAGATTAACGCCCCATTGGGAACCATCTCCAAGCAAGCGCCGGAAAGCGGGTAAATCGTGAGGTGTACTGATCAGCAGAATATCGCGAATTCCCGCCAGTAATAGCGTAGAAAGCGGATAGTAGATCATCGGCTTATCGTACACCGCCATCAGCTGTTTGCTGGTAGCAAGCGTGAGCGGATAAAGACGGGTGCCAGACCCGCCCGCTAGAATGATTCCTTTTCTATTGGCCATGCGGCAAATTCCATGGAGAAGTTAGAATGGGCATTGTCTGTGACAGCCGTATCGGATACCAGTGATCAGATCAATCCGTTAACCAAACTGTGAAAGCTGTCGGGTCAACGGATAATAATCCAGATATTTGGTCTTTATTGCTTAGCTTGGTTTTCAGGCAATCCTAAAAAGGGATGTCATCGTCAAAGTCATCAACCATTGGTTGAGCAGCGGGTTTGTTCGCTGGTGGCGCTGACTGAGGTGCTGCGGCAGGAGCTGGTGCATCCATTGGCGCTGTCGATGCGCCATACTGACCGGTATCACCACCTGCGCCACGGCTATCGAGCATTTGCATTTCGTTGGCAACAATTTCAGTGGTGTAATTGTCTTTTCCATCCTTTCCTTGCCATTTGCGCGTTTGCAGACGGCCTTCTACATAAACTTTTGAGCCTTTGCGTAAATATTCACCCGCGATTTCAGCCAGACGATTAAAGAACACCACTCGGTGCCATTCGGTTTTTTCCTGCATTTGACCACTGCTTTTGTCTTTCCAGCTTTCTGAGGTCGCGATACTGACATTGGTTACGGCTCCGCCTGTAGGCATGTACCGAACTTCAGGGTCTTGCCCTAAGTTACCAATTAAAATGACTTTGTTTACTCCGCCTTTGGCCATAGTTGTTCTCTATTAAGAATGTTTGTTTGTGGCTTCATTTTAGTGCATTCACCAGTCAAACGACAGGGCAAAAAAAAGCCCGCTAAAAAGCGGGCTTTTTCATTTTCTTTAGAAAGCTTTCAAACTACTTTGCTTCAGCTGTAATCTTTGCTTGAGGAGCAACAGGAGCAACCTGTGGGTAGTACGCAGCAGGAGCATAACCGTAAGAAGGAGCAGCGTAGCCTTGGCTGTTTCCAGCGCCCTGGCCGTTTCCAGCAGCATTTCCATAGCCGTTGCCGTCGCCGTTGCCGTTGCCGTTGCCATAGCCATTTCCGTTTCCGTTTCCGTTACCATTTGCAAAGCTGTTACCGTTGCCGAAGAAATCATCCATCATGTCCCATGGAGTCCAAGCAGCGTTAGCAGCAGAAGTTGTTAATGCGATAGCAGCGGCGATTGCGATTTTTGAGAAATTTATAATATTGTCCAATAAGTGGTTAAATTAAATTGGTGTAGCTAAAGAGTCTGTTGAAATGCAGCAAGCAGTTTCGCTCTTGGCTAACGCGCATCTACAATATTAGAATATTGTAATATTGTCAAGCGCAAATACTGGGATGTTGTTTTTTTCGGATGAGCGGACAACTATGATTGCGCTGGGTCTCAGTCTTAAATAATGAGAGTTGCTACCATCAAGCAGGCATACAACTCTTGAGCACTCTTGAATCTCACTTTACAACAACTCTCGGTTTTCGAACGCTTCGTCAGGACAGGTGGGCTGAAAAATGCGGCAGAAGATGCTCGGATGTCGGAAGAGGAAATCGCCAAACACCTCTATGATCTGGAAAAAAACATTGGGCTACCTCTGGTTACGACGCATCAACAAAAAGCGCGTGTTACCGAAGCCGGAAAGGAGGTACTGATTTGCGCAGAATCCATCGACATACCAATGCGGGCTTTGAAAGGTGCAATTAAAGAGATTAAAAATCTTGAGCGTGGCCGGTTGAATATTGTTATCCCAGAAGAAGCGCACGATGTGATGCCGAAATTACTATCGACCTTCAATCGTGTTCACGAAGATATCGAGATCCATCTAAATGTATGCGAGCGCAACGAGTTGATCACCCAACTCAACAGCGGAAAAATAGATATTGCTGTGATGGATCGTGATGTTAGTGAAATTGATGACGGCATTTCTTCCTCCCCACTCACGCAGCAATGGCGCAACGTTTTTCGAAATGACCAGCCACGATCCCCCGCAGCGCGAAGTTTTTGCGACTTTGCAACCCGCAATGCAAAGAATTCAGCCAACCCTGATCTCGATTAATTAACCCAGCTCTGATTTTGATATCATGGAGGATATCTCTGCCAGACATATCTTGCATGCTCCAAGTCCAAAACCTGTGCTGTGAACGTGGTGACCGCCGCTTGTTCTCATCACTGGATTTTTCCCTTGCTCCCGGCTCACTCCTTTATATAGAAGGAGCAAATGGCAGTGGCAAAACAACATTGCTGCGAACCATCTGCGGGTTATTTACCGCGACTTCCGGTGAAGTGAAATGGCAGGGGCAAAAAACAGCCTCGCTCGGTGACGATTTCCGCAAAGACCTGATCTATCTCGGCCACCACAATGCGGTCAAGCTAGATCTCACCTGTCTTGAAAATCTGCACTTTTACGCTCGGCTGGATCAATCTGATGCGAGCGAAAACGATCTGCTCGATGCACTGGAACAAATGGGACTGGCTGGCTATGAAGATTTGCCCGTTGGCACGCTTTCACAAGGACAGAAACGGCGCGTCTCCCTCGCGCGCCTAATCTCCAGCAACAGCCGACTATGGATTCTGGACGAGCCTTTTACCGCGCTGGATGTCGCAGCAGTCGATGATCTTCAAGCCATCATCGCCAATCACGTCGATACAAACAACGGCATGGTCATCCTCACCACGCACCAGGAAGTCGCCTTAACTTCTGGTCAAATTCAACACATCAATTTAAGCAGCAAAGGTCATAGCCATTAGCACCTTTTTCACCATAGTAAGACGTGACTTGCTGCTGGCGATGCGGCGACGTACGGACGTTCTGACCACGCTATTCTTTTTTATTATTGTCATTAGCCTGTTTCCGCTGGGCGTGGGTTCGGACAAGAACACACTTAGGCAGATTGCACCGGGGGTTGTCTGGATAGCCGCCCTGCTCGCGTCAATGCTGGCGCTGGAGCGATTATTCGAAAACGACTACGCCGATGGAACACTCGAACAAATGCTACTGGCTCCACAGGCTTTGTCGATCATCGTCGTGGCTAAAATATTTACCCATTGGATCTTGACCGGACTACCAATCGTATTAATTGCACCTTTGATTGGTCTTCAATACCATTTACCAGCGGAGGCAGTAATCACAATGACGCTATCACTGTTAATTGGCACGCCAATTTTAAGCTTGATTGGGGCAATTGGGGCGGCGCTGACACTGGGGCTGCGAGGCGGCGGAATTCTGCTCTCATTGCTGATTCTACCTTTATATATTCCCGTGCTGGTTTATGGTGCTGGAGCGATTGGCAGCAGTATGATGGTGAATGCGCCGGTGCAACCTTATTATATGTTGCTGGCGGCGTTTTTAATTTTAGCGCTGATTTTTGCACCTTGGGCTACCGCTGCAGCACTAAGAATATCGAGCGAATAGAGCATTATTGAGACAATATTTTGAGCATTAATCTTTTTAAATATTCATCCCCTGCCAGCTTCTATCCAATTGCAGGCAAGATGATTCCCTGGTTTGTCATCGCCACCGTGCTGCTTTTCGCCGTTGGTCTGTACTGGAGCTTTTTTCAGACACCCGACATCCTTAGCGATCAAAAACAATATTACAAAATCATCTTTGTCCATGTGCCGGTTGTGTGGATGGCAATGTGGCTGTATTTGATGATGGTGGTCTGGTCTATCATCGGGTTGATTTTCAATACCCGATTGTCCTTTATGATGTCGAAAGCGATGGCTCCCACAGGCGCATTGTTTACCTTTATCGGCCTTGTCACGGGTGCGCTATGGGGTAAAACCAGCTGGGGAACCTGGTGGGACTGGGACCCGCGCATGACCTCCTTTCTGATCCTGCTATTTCTTTACACTGGCTATATGGCGCTGCAATCTGCTATTGATGATCCGCGTCGTTCAGACCGAGCATCGGCATTGCTTCTGGTGGTAGGGCTGTCATTGATTCCGGTGATCTACTGGTCGGTAAATTGCCCAGACCCGATTCAATGTACCGCGCTGCACCAACGATCAGGACTGGGAAAAATAGAAGGTAATATCCTGTTTTCGATGCTGACCATGACACTTGCCTACTGGGCTTACAGTTTCGTCACCACCTTTTTGAGAATTCGCAATATCATTCTGGAACGGGAACGGCATACTGACTGGGTTGCCGATCTACCGGAGATAAAATCATGAGCATTGCTGAATTTTTTAGCATGGGTGGGTTTGGATTTTTCATCTGGACATCGTTTGGCATCGCCTTACTGCTGATAATTATAGAAGTGCTGATACTAAAAAGTCACCGACACACTGTCGTCAAACGGCTGCAACGCGTAATCCGTGCTAGACAACGAAGTTAACCATACCTAAAAGACTATGAAACCAAGACAAAAACGCCTGACTTTTTCCTTACTCGCGATTAGCGCCGCCTTATTGGCGGGTGCACTAATCGTCAATGCGCTACGCAGCAACCTTGCTTACGCCTTCAGCCCTACGCAAATTGAAGCGGGCGAAGTCACCGCCGGAGAACTATTCCGTCTGGCTGGCATGGTCAAAGAAGGCAGCTTGCAACGACTGGGTAACGGTTTGACACAATCATTTGTGGTGACTGATACCATCAAGGAGGTGACTGTCCATCACACCGGCATCCTCCCAGATTTATTTAAAGAAGGTCAGGGAACCGTCGCCAAGGGCCGGCTCAATGCTGAGGGAATATTCGTTGCCGACGACGTACTTGCCAAGCATGATGAATCCTACATGCCACCCGAAGCCGCAGATGCCATGGCTGCTGCTGCAAAAACTGTTAAAGAGTGATCCTAATAGAACTTACCGGAAACGATTATGATTTCTGAACTTGGACTCCTGGCGCTGATTCTGGCGCTGACAACCGCGCTGATTCAAGCAAGCCTGCCATTGATTGGCGCAACTAAAGGCATGTCTAACTGGATTTCAGTGGCACGGCCAGCAGCCTACGCACAGGCATTGTTCCTGCTGATCTCTTATATTTGCTTGACGACCGCGTTTGTCAGCAATGATTTTTCGACAGCCTATGTAGCACAAAACTCCAACACTGCCCTGCCGCTGCTCTATCGCTTTTCGGGTGTATGGGCTGCGCATGAAGGCTCTTTGTTGCTATGGGTGTTGATTCTTGCAGGTTGGGGTGCGGCTGTTGCGACCTTTAGCCGCGGACTGCCAAATGAATTTGTCGCACGGGTTTTGTCTGTCATGGGCATGGTCGGTGTCGGCTTTGTTTCGTTTACCTTACTAACCTCCAACCCTTTCGCACGGCTCGCCAACGCACCACTGGAAGGCCGGGATTTGAATCCATTGCTGCAAGATCCAGGGCTTGCGATTCATCCACCGATGCTGTATTTCGGCTATGTCGGTTTTGCGGTCTCGTTTTCCTTTGCGATCGCCTCATTGCTCGGCAAAAACATGAATGACTCATGGATCCGCTGGGCCAGACCTTGGACCAATATCGCCTGGATGTTTCTGACGTTTGGCATCGCTTTAGGCAGCTGGTGGGCGTACTACGAACTAGGCTGGGGCGGCTGGTGGTTTTGGGATCCAGTCGAAAACGCCTCGTTTATGCCGTGGATTGTCGGCACAGCCTTAGTGCATTCTCTCGCGGTGGCGGATAAGCGCGGCGCATTCAAAGCCTGGACTGTATTGCTGGCAATTTTCACATTTTCATTGAGCTTACTGGGCACATTTCTGGTGCGTTCTGGCGTGCTGACTTCGGTACATGCCTTTGCCACTGATCCCACTCGCGGCATATACATTCTGATATTTTTGCTGGTCGTCATTGGGGGATCGCTAACGCTCTATGCATTCCGTGCGCCACAGATTCGTTCAAACGTAAAATTCTCGCTGTTTTCCCGCGAAACTGCTCTGTTGACGAACAATGTACTACTCGTATCGGCAGCCGCAACCGTGCTGCTCGGCACTCTTTACCCTCTCATTCTAGATGCGCTGGGCCTTGGGAAACTGTCGGTTGGCCCGCCATATTTTAATAGTGTCTTTCTACCCATTACCGCGCCCCTGGCGATGCTGATCGGAGTGGGTGCATTAATGCGCTGGAAAAAAGACGAGCCTGAGCGTGTTCTGAAACCATTGATCATTCCAATGATTCTTAGCTTTATCATCGGTTTTGTCTGGCCAACTTTCGTGTTGGGAAAATTTACCATTGGGGGCTTCATCGGGATTACTTTAGCCAGCTGGGTTGCGCTCACCACGCTCTATGGTGTGTGGGTGAGAATTGCCAAAAAACATAGCAAAGTTCAAGGCTTGCTAACCACACCACGAGCGTTTTATGGCATGACATTAGGGCATCTCGGAATAGCCATGTTCATCGCGGGTATCACCCTCACCAGTCTTTACAGCACAGAAAAAGATGTTGGTTTAGCACCAGGGGAAACCTATGACCTGGGCGAGTATCAATTTATCTTTTCCAGTGTCGATACCGTTCAAGGTCCAAACTACACAGCGGATCAAGGCACCGTTCAAGTACTCAAGAATGGCGAGCCGGTGACTACGCTATATCCACAGAAACGAACCTACCAATCGCAACGCGCGATGCCGATGACGGAAGCCGGTATTGATGCAGGATTTACCCGCGATATCTATGTTGCTCTGGGTGAACCCCTTGGCAACGGGCGTTGGGCTGTGCGGCTGTATCACAAAGCCTATATTCGCTGGATCTGGCTGGGTGCATTCATCACTGGACTGGGCGGACTACTGGCCGCAACAGATCGTCGCTATCGCCAGCGAGCCACCAGCAAAGCCCGCAATACCGACGCGTTCGAGACGGCATGAAAATTCGCTTTCTAGCTCCGTTAATCATCTTCGTGCTAATTGCCGTATTTCTTGGCATTGGTCTCAAACTTGATCCACGCGAAGTCCCCTCGCCTTTGATCGGCAAACCGGCCCCAGCGTTTAACCTTCCCAGTCTGTATGCGCCTGAGAAAACAGTGCAGCCGGATGATTTCAAAGGCCAGGTCTGGCTGATGAATGTCTGGGCAACCTGGTGCGCTTCCTGCCGTGCTGAGCATGAAACACTGGTGCGCTTCAACCGCCAGAATCTGGTACCCATTGTCGGCTTGAACTATAAAGACGAATCTGTCGCTGCAAAGCAATGGCTGACGAATCTCGGTAACCCCTATCTAATCAACGCCTTCGATGAAAATGGACGTGTCGCAATAGACTGGGGAGTCTACGGCGCGCCAGAGACCTATGTTATCGACAAACAAGGCATCGTCCGCCACAAACATACCGGCCCGGTAGATATGGAAGTACTCAACAGCAAAATCATTCCGTTAGTCAAAACATTGCAGGCACAATCATGAAGCGTTTATTGATTCTAGTGATGCTAGTGCTGCCGATGACCATTCAGGCTGGCATCGATATCAACCAGTTTAGCTCCGCTAAAAAAGAAGCCATCTACGGCAAACTGGTGTATGAATTGCGTTGCTTGGTTTGCCAAAATCAAAATTTGGCAGATTCCAATGCCGAACTGGCAATCGATCTACGCAATGAAGTATTCAAGATGGTCGAAGCGGGTTCCAGCAAACAGGATGTGGTCGATTTTATGGTCGCTCGCTACGGCGATTTTGTACTATATCGTCCCCCCATGCAGGCAAATACCTCGGTACTGTGGATTGGACCATTTCTGATTCTTGCCGTGGGTATCGCCATCGCCTTAATATTCGTTCGTCGCCATCGCCTCAGTGCAGATGATGATGACTCACTGGAAGACAATCAATGACGCTATTTGCTTTTCTCGGCGGGCTGCTGGTACTGCTCGCTCTAGTTTTAATCGTGCCGCCTATTCTGCGACTTAACTCCGTATCTGATCAGGAGTTTTTACTGCAGATCAACGATGCCAAAGCCGACTTCAGAGCACTCAAAGCTGAATTTGGATCAGGCGCACTGAATAAAGAAGAATACGAACAAAAACGCAGCGAGCTAAGTCTAGATATGCTCGATAGCCTCGAAACAACCGAGCCTGTGGAGCAAACAGCGGTAACAGGTCGATGGGCTGCAATTACCACAGCAATTTTTATCCCAGTACTGGCACTGGGGCTTTATTTCCTACTTGGAAAACCCAATTTAATTGATCCATCGACCGCTTCGGCGCCGAACTCTGGCACTCATCAAGCTGGAGCCGATGGCCAGTCTATGCCACCCGTTGCCGATATGATTGCTGGCCTGGAAAAAAAGCTCGAAGAGAACCCGGAAAATGCTGAAGGCTGGTTCATGCTGGGTCGCGCCTACATGCTGATGAAAGACTATCCCAATGCGGTAACGGCATTGCAACGAACACAAAAGCTTGTGGGTGAAGATCCTGACATTTTGGTGCGCTTGGCGGACGCCATGGCAATGCGCAACGATGGACGTGTCAGTGGTGAGCCTGCTGAGCTAATCAAACGAGCACTCGTAGCTAATCCAAACCACGGCGAAGCGTTATGGCTCGCTGGTATTGCTGCTCAGGAAGTGGGGCAGACAGATGAAGCTATCAAGCATTGGCAACAAGCCAGAAAAAGCATGGCGAGTGCCCCTGACTCCGTGAAGATGCTGGATGAGGCGATCGAAAAAATCCAATCAGAAAATGCAGATCTTTTGGGCATCAAAACTACATCAGCTACCGAACCAGTTGCCGAGACTGCCGTCCAAATACAAGTCGAAGTTTCATTATCAGAAGCACTTAAAAATATTGCTGCTCCAGAAGATAGCGTGTTCATTTTTGCACGAGCTGCTTCTGGCCCACCCATGCCGCTTGCGGTTCAGAGAGCTCTAGTAAAAAACTTGCCAGCGACTTTCATCCTCGATGATTCTCAGGCAATGATGCCCACCATGAAGCTATCCAGCTTCAAACAGGTAATCGTCGGCGCAAGAATTTCAAAATCAGGCAACCCGATAAAGCAAGCGGGTGATTTGGAAGGATTAAGCCAGCCGCTAACGCCAGAGGCAGAATCTAAAGCTTCCATTGTTATCGGTTTGCAATAAGCGACGCGGATCGTTCAACCTAGAAAAATCGGTTGGGCGAGAAAAAGACGCGTAAGCCATTGGCGTGCATGGTAAATCAGAAAAACTCGTAGTCACCTTGTTGGTGTGATGAGAGTTTTTTCTGATTTGCTAGCCCGGATATTGCATGAATTCATGAGAATCTCGCTTAATATATTGTTTT
>CAZUAW010000024.1:0-16102 GCA_964618535.1 uncultured Thiotrichales bacterium | reverse complement strand
GGAATCAATAGACAAGCGAGGGCGCATGTAATTCATGAAATATCCGGGCTAGTACGACCTAGTGCGATAGTTTTTCGATTATCGCTGCCAGCGCAAAATCTTTACTGGAAATACCTCCAACCTCATGCGTGGTTAAATCTATTTCCACTTTACTGTAAACATTAAACCATTCTGGATGGTGATCAACTTTTTCAGCCTGGATAGCGACTGTAGTCATAAAGCCAAAAGCCGTGATGAAATTGGAAAATGTAAACTGCTTATGTAGTTTATTATTTTTAATTCCCCAAAGAGCGTCCAACCCAGCATTTAACTCCGTTAAAGCCAGCACAACTTCTTCGCTTGTGTACCGTTCAACCATAACTCACCTTAAGAGATCTTTCGGCCATCATACTCGCTTATAATTTTGCCAACCTAATCATCTGCGTCGCGCTGTCTGCACGGGTATCGATTTCTCTTAAGGGTTTTGAAATATAAAATCCCTGCGCGTGGTCAATTCCGCATTGCTGCAATAGCTCCAGTGTTTCGCGGGTTTCGACATATTCTGCAATTGTTTCCAATCCCAAAGAATGTGCGATGTCATTAATCGCAATGACAATTGCTCGGTCAATCGGGTCAATCGACATATCCTGAACAAACTGACCATCGACTTTGACGATATCGACTGGCAAATGCTTGAGCTGAGAAAATGAGCTGAAACCTGTCCCGAAATCATCCAGTGCAAATTTCCAACCAAACTCGCGACAGGACTCAATAAACTCTCGTGCGATATCGGTCTTCTCAATGGCTACAGTTTCAGTAATTTCAAACACGATGGAGGTTGGTGGTACCAGCGTCTCTTGCAACAGCAAGCGAATTTTCTTTAAAACTTCGGGGGTGTTGAGCGTGAGTCCTGAAAGATTGACAGAAAAACTGGCGTGTCGACCCTCCGCCTGTAGCTCCTCTAAAATTCTTAGGGATTCTTTAATTACCCAATAATCAATTTCCTGAATCAAACCGAATCGCTCAGCCATCGGTAAAAATGCACCGGGACTAATCATTCCATCACCATCTTTGAGGCGAATCAGCACCTCATAGTGATCAGGCAGGTGCGACAAAGAAGCCCAAAGCCGGTTTGGCTCCCCAGGCAAATCACCAAAATCAATCTCATTCAAAGGCAAAATAGGCTGATACATGAGGAAGAACTCTTCGTTCTCCAGCGCTTCTTTGAGCCGCACAGACCAGGCAATCTCCTTATTCATTGACGCGCGATCCAGATCTGTACTGGCAGAGTAGAGATGACACTGATTGCGCCCCTTCTTCTTTGCGATATTGCATGCAATATCCGCATTGGCGAGGACATCTTTATCGCTCATCCCGGCTTCAATCATGGCAACACCAATACTGGCGCTTAGCTTGAATGAAACATCCTCACTAATATAAGCAACATCCTGCAAACGGGTTCTTAGCTGCTCTGCAATTTGCATTGCATCTTCAGTCGAGACCGTGCGTAAAATAACCGCAAACTCATCACCACCCAGACGCGAAACATCGTCACTGGCGCGAACACCTTCCCTGAGCTGCTGACTAGCCTCCATCAACAGCTTGTCGCCCGCATCATGTCCAGCGGTATCATTGAGATACTTAAACTGATCAAAATCGAGGTACAGCAATGCGCCCTGAGTCGATAATCCCATGGTAATTTTTTTAACTTCACGGCGTAACGATTGCTCGAAAAAGCGACGGTTGTAGAGATCAGTTAATGGATCACGCGTCGCTTGCCATAGCAAACGCCGCTCCATCTGCTTACGTTCGGTAATATCTCGAAAGGCAACGACAGACCCTTGGCGCTGTCGATTCACTTCCAGCGGAGAGACCGAGCAAACAACATTGATTTTATGCCCATCCGTTTTCAGAAATATCGTTTCCTGTTGCGTCAACTCAGCGCCGGAGAGGTAGGCATCTGCGAGCTGATCTTTTACCTTCTGATCCCCTTTACGCAGTCGCTCGGGAGAATGAATCAATGCCGCAGCCTGTTTGCCGATAAATTGATTGGCGGTGCCAAACCCCAGCATTTTTTGACCTGCCGGATTCATAAACGTGATCGCACCATCAGCCGTCACACCAAACACCCCTTCGCCGACCGAAGAGATAATCGCTTCAAAACGGCGACGCTCTGCATCCGCGGATTTTTGCAGCACGATTTGCCGCGCCAATGCATTGATCCGGCCTAAAAAAAGCGCATCCGTTTCGGTTTTAAACAAACACTCAGCAGCGCCAAGCTCGAGGCTTTCCTGCACGGCTTTGTCTACATAAGAACTGATCAGCACCACGCTATGCACGCGTGAGTATTCAGGATCATTCTGTAGCGCCACCATGAACGCGTTTCCAGGTTTGCTGTCCAGGATAAAATAATCCACGATAGCAATATCAAATTGCTCTTGAGCGATAAACTCACGCGCTGAATTTACATCAGCAGATATGGTTGCAGAATAACCAGCATCAGCAAGAATCCTCTGGTAACGACTCAGATCGTAAGAGGAGTCATCGAGCAGTAGAATATTCACACCTTGCTTACGTGGCTCGGCCTTCTCACCACGGACCTCGTCATGAATATCACCGAGCTTTTGCAGCTGGGTGATCTGGTCTAAAATCTCAATGTGCTGACCATGCTCAAGTCGCTTTGAAGCTGGTCGCGAACACACCCAGCCATCAAGCTCTGCGTTCAGCACATCTGACAGAACAATGAGTGGCACCGTGGAATATTTCTCGCTGTTGAGCAGCTTGCGAAGAATAGAAGTGAGCTCCTGCTCATAATCCATCCAGCCAAGAATCACTGCGTCAAATTCACCTGGCTCTGACATTTTCAGCAAGTTAATTGCCTGCCAATAATCCTGTGTTTCCACCGGTTCATAGCCTGCTTCGCGCAAGGTCTGGCAAAGCGCAAAACGCTGGGTGTCGGAACTTTCTATGAGTAAGACTCGATACATTTATCTACACACTATACGCAATTATCCTTAGCTTACGCATCCTACGCAATTCTTTAAATCTGGAAACCTGATGGCTCACAACCCGTTGTAGGCTATACTCTCCGGCTATCGGCTAAACCCTTACTCCTATGTCTTCATACCCTAAAACACGCCCTCGGCGGATGCGCAAAGACGCCTTTTCTCGCCGCTTAATGCAAGAAAATCAGCTCACCGCAGATGACTTGATTTACCCCGTATTCGTACTCGAAGGCAGCAATCAGCGCGAAGCTATTACTTCAATGCCCGGTATCGAGCGACTTAGCATTGATCTGTTACTTGAAGATGCTCAGGAACTGGTTGATTTAGGTATTCAGGCAGTGGCTATTTTCCCGGTCGTATCAGTAGAAAAAAAGTCAGAACTCGCTGAGGAAGCCTATAACCCCGATGGCTTGGCACAGCGTTCAGTGCGCGCCCTAAAAGACAAATTTCCCGAGCTGGGCGTGATCACCGATGTCGCCCTCGACCCCTTCACTTCGCACGGGCAAGACGGACTGCTGAACGCAGATGGCTATGTCATCAATGACGAAACGGTAGAAGTTCTGGTTAAGCAATCCCTTTCTCATGCTACCGCCGGCGCTGATATCGTTGCACCTTCTGACATGATGGATGGCAGAGTCGGCGCAATCCGAGCAGCGCTGGAAGAGGCCAATCATCGAAACACCCGCATTCTCGCTTACGCAGCAAAATACGCTTCGAGTTTTTATGGCCCATTCAGAGACGCTGTTGGCTCTGCTGGTAATCTTGGCGGCGGCAACAAATACAGCTATCAGATGGATCCCGCCAACAGCAACGAAGCGCTGCACGAAGTGGCATTAGATATCAACGAAGGCGCTGATATGGTGATGATCAAACCTGGCATGCCGTATCTCGACATCGTGCGGAGAATCAAGGACGAGTTTCAGCGCCCTACTTTCGTTTATCAAGTGAGCGGTGAGTACGCGATGCTAAAAGCTGCCTCCCTACAAGGCTGGCTGGACGAAAAAGCCTGTGTTCTAGAAGCCTTACTCAGCATGAAGCGCGCTGGTGCAGATGCCATTTTGACCTATTACGCCAAAGACGCAGCCCGCTGGCTGCGAGAAAATAACTGATGGATTTCTACGCAGTTCTCGGCAACCCGATCCATCATAGCCTCTCACCAGAAATCCACAGCCAGTTTGCCAAACAAACCAATCAGCACTTGCAGTACGCGGCGCTGGAAGTGCCCAAAGAAGATTTCACAACCTTTATCAAAGGTCTGCATGAGGCTGACTATCAAGGCATGAACGTCACCCTGCCGTTCAAACTGGAAGCTTGGAAGCTAAGTGAATCTCGAACCGAACGAGCGGAATCAGCAGGTGCGGTTAACACACTGATTCGCACCGAAACAGGCTGGCGTGGTGACAACACAGATGGCGCAGGATTGGTAACAGATCTAACCAAAAACCTTAATTTGGCGCTCAAAGAAAAACACCTATTGATACTAGGCGCTGGCGGCGCAACTCGCGGCGTGCTCTACCCGCTGCTGGCGGAGCAACCGGCGAGCATCCACATCGCCAACAGAACAGCCGAAAAAGCCGCAACACTGGCTGAAGATTTCAACAGCGCCGGAATCATTCAGCACTCCGGACTGGACGGGCCGTTTGATGCGCCTTACGACATCATTATTAACGCCACAGCCGCGAGCCTTACCGGAGAAGTCCCAAAAATTCCGCCGGGACTACTCACAAAAAACGGAGCCTGCTACGACATGATGTACGCCGCAGAACCCACAGCGTTTGAGCAATGGGCAAAAACCGAAGAAGCCAAAGTTATTTCAGGTGGACTGGGAATGCTAGTCGAACAAGCCGCTGAGAGCTTTGAACAATGGCGTGGAGTTCGTCCAGATACAACACCCGTTCTGGAAAATTTAAGAACACCTAACACCCCGTGAGATTGGTGTTTCATCAGAAAAAAGACTTCTAAAGAGATGGTCGTTTCAACTCTAAACGAACCTATTGCAAATCTCCTTAATGCCTACAACCGAGATTTCTGCAATTGCATACCGACGCTACCGACAAAGACGGCATTCGCACTCAGGCAAAGACTCACCCGCCACACCGCTACCGGATTTTTTCATTGGTGCTCACGCGCAAATAATGAACTGGTCGCTAGCAACGGCAGATTTGGGGCGATTTCAAACTTACTTCCCTTCTGTAGCTTTGATTATGCCGTAGCCGATAAATTAGAAATCTGGCTCAATTAAGAAGCTGTCCCCAGAACTCCCCCATCCACTGATTGCTATTCAAATGGCATTGGCTGGTGAATCGCTATAATGGGAGTGGGTAGTTACAGATATCGCCTATTGGGAGTGGAGTAGTTACGCCGCAATGGTGGGCAAGAAACATGCTCAAACGTGGTTAGAAACAGACTGGATACTTGGTCAATTTGGCAAACAGCGAAAAAGAACCATAGCCAAATAGTTTAACTTCGTCCAACAAAAATATAAAAACCAACAACAAGCAATTGTCCAAGCTTACCTGTCTGGCGGCTACACATTGAAAGAAGTAGGCGACTTCTTTAGCTGTCACTACACAGCCGACAAGTCAAAGCCCTTGAAGAAGGCTAGCGAGTAGCGTTCGACAGCGGCGTTCAGGCTGCCTGGACTACGTCATAGAAAGACCCAACCCTAGGTATTCTTTTCTTTTTCTATTTTTTTCAAAATATGTGTCATTTACTGCTCAACTGATTTTTCTAGGTTCACGAGCTGAATCGTTAGAAAATTCACATTCTCTTCAAAGAAAATCAAGTAGTCCAAATTGATGCAGCAGGGCAAAAATAACAATTTGAATAAACGCAAACAGCCAAAAATAAAGCATAAATAGCATCACTTTTACTGGCATTTCAGTTTTTTTAGATCGACTGAATAACCAACCAACGTCGATAAAAAAACCATCAGCAAGATGATGGTTAAAAAATGATCCATTTACTTCTCACTGGGTGATAGTGTCAATAAAAAAGTGTCAGGTCTAACATTCTAATGTTTATATTTTATCTAAGCGTTAAACCCAATTCCATTTTTTCCAATCTGGTTTGGCAAGAAACTCTCCTGTCGTCTGTAACCGTTGCTGATCTTATTTGAAGCGCGGATTCATATAGTAAGTGCAATTCCTAAAGTCACCTGATTTAGGCACCAGAATTTTTTAAATCTTTCGAAGGCGTAGTCCTTGGAATCCGCAGAGAATCTGAACCCCAAAAGAATCTTAATGCCATTGCCTTAGTTGAGTAGGCACAAACCCAGTTAGCATTCGTCACTCACACCAAAGTGTTGTACAATTATTTTTGTACATATAAAGGAGAACATTATGCAGACCATCAGTGTTGCAGAGGCACGCGAGAAGCTCGCGCAATTACTTCAGGCGGTTGAACAAGGGGAAGAGGTCGTCATCCGGCGTTATTCCAAGCCTGTTGCACGATTGATACCTTATGAGTCAGTTGAGACTGTCTTCCCGGATTTGTCTGACTTTCGAAGCAAGCAAAGCAACGCGACCACGAGTTTGGCTGATTTACGCAATGAAGAACGTTATTAATGACGCTTTTCTATCTCGATACCAGTGCTTTGTTGCCTTATTACCATTTGGAGGTGACGTCAGAGAAAGTACAGGCATTTCTTGAAACTCTGGACAACCCCCCTCTAATTTCCGTACTGACTAAAGTAGAGTTTTCCTCTGCGTTAGCTCGTTGGGTACGAATGAAAGAACTGCAAACGGCAGAAGCCGATAAAATACAGCACAAATTTGAAGCACATGTTTCCAGTCGTCTTTATCAAATCCAAGACGTTAGTCCAGCCACTTTTGTGATGGCGGAGCGGTGGATGATCCAGCGAACAGGTTCTCTTAGAACACTTGATGCCCTTCACCTTGCTACTTCGATCAGAATGGACGCAACACTTGTGACTTGTGATAAAGCATTGGCTGATGCTGCTGATATTCTTTCTTGCGACTATTTACTGATTAGCCAGAGAAATTGACAGGGTCAGATACAAGGATAAGAAATTCAAGTAGACAAACGAAGACCCTCATATTTTGACAGTAAAAATTTTGAAGCCCAACCCCTATGGTGGAAAGATGAGCCAAATCTTGGGGGCAGACTAGTCCACTGGAGATCTGGGAACAAGAATCAATAGCAAGTCAAATATCACGATGACTCATGCCAGAACATCAGGGATGTTGCCCGAGAATCATCGTGACCCGTTCGATCGATTGCTCATTGCTCAAGCTCTGCTTGACAAGCTTACGCTGGTTAGCAATGAAGCACTATTTGAGCAGTTTGGGGTGGGCGTATTTCACAGATACGGGCTGAGCAACAGACAGGACATTATGGGAAAGAACGCCGGTCATATCCTAAACGGTACTCCATCAATACAATATTGTTGGCGTACTAGCCCGGATATTGCATGAATTACACGAGTTCTCGCTTGTCTATTGATTCCACAAGGAATTCTTTTCACTTGCCCGTAATCACCGATACGAGACGCATGAAAACAATCCCTTGTAAAATCAATATCCTGCGCGATAATCACGTGAATTCATGCAATATCCGGGCTAGGAAAGACTGCCAGACAGAGTGAATGATAATTAACAAAAATTACTGCCGTAACGCCCGCTAAAAAGGCAGCTGCAGGTTACTCTGCACAGAGAGCAGTTCGTGCTTGAATTTACTTTGAATCCGTTTGAGTGCGCTGTGCGTGTTGCCTTCAAACCGCAATGACAATGATGGGGTGGTGTGGGATTCACGTGCCAGCCCCCAGCCGTCTGCATAGTCTACACGTAGCCCATCAATACGATTAACCGTGGCTTGATTAAATTCACTCGCGCGCAATAGTAAGCCTTCCATAAAGTCTTTTAAGACTCGCTCGGATTCAAATCCGACCGATATTTCTGGTGTATTTACACCATTGGGTAACTCAGCAAAGATTGCTGCGCTGCTGCGTGTTTGGCCAGCGACGATTTCGAGCATTCGTGCCGCAGAATATAAACCATCATCGAACCCATACCAGCGGTCAGCAAAGAACAGGTGGCCACTTAATTCACCCCCAAAGACGGCCCCACAATCTTGCATTTTTTGTCGGATCAATGAGTGACCAGACGACCACATCAGTGGTTCTCCACCATGACGCGCAATTTCTGCTGACAAATGACGGCTGGATTTCACATCAAAAACGACCTTGCCTTGTGGGTGCTGCTTGAGGATTTCGCGACTAAACAACATCATTTGCCGATCTGGCCAGATAATCTGGCCTTCAGAGTCGATGATTCCCAGACGATCACCATCACCGTCAAACGCTAAGCCAAGATCGTAATCACTTTCTCGAATCACTGCGCGGAGCTTTGTGAGGTTTTTTGGCTCGGAAGGATTGGGGTGATGATTAGGGAATGTGCCATCGGGATCACAATAGAGTTCTGTGACATCACAACCCATTGCTTTAAATAATTTGGGTGCAACAACGCCTGCAATACCGTTACCGCAATCTATCGCAATTTTCAGTGGGCGTTGTAACGGAACGCCAGTGACGACTGCATCTTGATAAATGTCGGTAACATCGAAAAAGGTCTGTTTGCCGTGACCGGTGCTAAATTTTTGCTGTTGAATTCGGGTATAGAGCGCTTGAAGTTTATCGCTGTGCAGCGGGCTTCCTCGCAAATTCAGCTTAATACCGTTGTAGTTTCCAGGATTATGGCTACCGGTAATAATGGCGGAATTGCCAATGTTGAGGTGGTGCGTTGCAAAATAAGCCAACGGTGTCGGTACAGCACCAAGATTGACCACGTCTACACCTGAATCGAGCAATGCCTGAATAAATACCTCGGCAAATTCTGGGCTGCTCAGCCGCGCATCTCGCGCAACAATCACTTGAGTTTCCTGCTTTTCTAACAGTAGCGACCCATATGCCATACCGATTTTTCGAACGATTTCTGGCGTCAGCGTGGAGCCTACAATGCCGCGAATATCATAGCGGCGGAAGACTGTCTTCGAAGGGAGTTGATCCGTCATACATTCCATCCAGGAGCCGATGGCGCGCTGACCGGATGATGACAGAATTAGTCTCTAGTCTTTACCCGTATGGCCAAACCCACCTTCGCCTCGTTCACTGGCAGAAAAACTATCTACCAGATTAAAAGAAGCTTGCACTACCGGTATGACTACCAATTGCGCAATTCGTTCGCCCGGCTGGATCGTGAAGCGCTTCTGGCTCCGATTCCAGACGGATACATATAGCTGTCCCTGATAATCTGAATCAATCAAACCGACCAGATTGCCAAGCACAATGCCATGCTTATGACCTAAGCCTGAGCGCGGCAAAATCGTCGCTGCCAATCCAGGATCCGCAATGTGAATCGCGATACCCGTTGGGATCAGCTCGGTCTGTCCTGCTTCGAGCTGAATCGCAGCGTCCAAACAGGCGCGCAGATCCATTCCAGCGGAACCCGGTGTTTCATAAGCGGGTAGTGGAAATTCCTTACCGACCCTTTTATCGAGAACTTTTATATCAATCTGGTGCATGTTTTTTCACCTTCAGCCGCTCAGCAATCAAGGCAATTAATTCTCTGCCGAGGATTTTTTTAGAGGTCTGCGGAAAAGACTTTTCTCCGTCGGACCAAAAAACCTGCAAACTGTTGTCATCGCGGTCAAAACCGAGGCCATCATTCACCGGATTCGCAGCAATCATATCCAGTTGCTTGTTATGCAACTTGGCTAGTGCATAATCCTTTAGCTGCTCTGTTTCAGCGGCAAACCCAACACAAAACGGCGATGTTTCTTGTTTGGCAACATCAGCCAGAATATCGGGATTGCGGATCAACGAAACCTGCAACGAAGCACTCTGCTTTTTGATTTTCTGCTTATCCACTGTTTCAGGTCGATAGTCACTGACCGCAGCGGTTGCGATAAAAACATCCACACCATCAAGATGCTTTATCACCGTAGTATGCATTTGCTGCGCAGTCTCAACATTGACTCGGTTCACAAGATGGGGATCTGGCAAAGAAACAGGGCCAGCGATCAATATGACTTCGGCACCCGCTCGAACCGCTGCATCCGCTATCGCAAACCCCATCTTTCCGGAGCTTCGGTTGCTTAGATATCGAACCGGATCCAGCGGTTCTCTGGTGGGCCCGGCGGTGATCAGCACGCGTTTTCCCGCCAAGGGTTGGAATTCCAGCCCTAGCGCATCGATAATCTCGACAGGCTCTTGCATCCGTCCTGGGCCGCTTTCACCGCAGGCTTGATCACCACTTGCCGGGCCGATAATTTGGATATCGCGGTCACGGAGTAATTGCAGATTGGCATCCGTCGCGGGGTTCTGCCACATTTGCTGATTCATTGCTGGCGCTACCGCCACCGGCGCTGAGGTTGCAAGGCACAAGGTACTCAGCAATCCATCTGCCAACCCTTGCCCTAGTTTGGCGAGGAAATTAGCCGTTGCTGGCGCAATCAACACCTGATCCGCCCAACGCGCTAGCTCGATATGACCCATTGCAGCTTCATGCTCATCATCGAATAAATCCGTGCGCACGGCGTTGCCACTCAATGCTTGAAACGTCATCGGGGTGATAAATGCTTGTGCACCAGCGGTCATCACAACGCGAACCTCTGCACCCTGCTTGATCAGCAACCGCGTCAGCTCAGCAGCCTTATAAGCGGCAATTCCACCCGTGACGCCCAGCAGTATCTTTCTGTTTTTCATCGACATGGGGAGAATTTTAGCAGATGCCTTGAGCAAAATTACAAGTAACTATTCAGCGAGTAGTTTAAAACGACGTTACGGCTTCGATGGGTCCCGAGAGTGACGATTACAAAAGCTTGTGATTTTGCTAACCAAGCTAAAGATGTCGCTGTGGTAGTGTCTTACGAAACGGATTTCAGGAACAACAATGGCGATCACGGACTGGCCAGCAGAACAGCGCCCCAGAGAAAAGCTACTCGCTCAGGGCGCTAACGCTCTAACCGATGCCGAATTATTAGCCATCTTCCTGCGTACCGGCGTACGCGGTAAAAGTGCCGTCGATCTGGCGCATGATTTACTCGAAGACAACAACGGTTTACGCGGTCTACTGAGCCTCGACCGAGATGGGTTTTGCGCCAATAAAGGCATGGGCGATGCAAAATTTAGCCAGCTCCAGGCGGTGATTGAAATGGCGCGCCGCCATCTGAAAGAAAAGCTCCAGCGAGGTGACGCCTTCACCTCACCAGAAGCCACCGCGCAATTCGTCCAACACAAACTACGCAGTTATCCCTATGAAGTTTTCAGCTGCCTATTTCTCGATACTCGCCATCGGCTCATCGAATTTGAAGAATTGTTTAGAGGCACCATTGACAGCGCCTCCGTTCACAGCCGTGAAATCGTCCGAAAAGCCATACATCACAACGCAGCAGCTGTCATTCTGGCTCATAACCATCCATCCGGTTCTCCTGAGCCGAGTCAGGCGGACCAAAGAATCACTCGCCGAATTAGCGATGCTCTGGAGTTGATTGATGTCAGGGTTCTGGATCACATTGTCGTTGGCGACGAAACGGTTTCTATGGCTGCCAGGGGTTTAATTTAGTCCACCTGCAATAATCCTAAAAACTGCAGTTGGATCGCAAAAGTCCGCGCAACCCAACTGCAGTTTTTAGGATAATACCTTGTTGAGGAATACAATCCCCCTCACTCCTACCGACTTCAGGTATCTATTTTGACAGCTCAAATTGGCATTGATCTTGGCGGCACAAAAATCGAAATCATCGCGCTGTCGGAGGACGGCGCTGAATTGCTGCGACGCCGTATCGCAACCCCCCAGGAACAATACGCAGCAACTCTAAAATCCATCGCAAAACTGGTGCTTGATGCGGAAACCGAGCTGGGCATCAAAGCAACTGTCGGGATAGGCCTGCCCGGATCACTTTCTCCAACCACGGGGCTGATGCGTAATGCCAATTCTCAATGCCTGAATGGCAAAATGTTAAAAAAAGACATCGAAGCTCTGCTAAAACGTCCGGTTGCTATCAGCAATGATGCCAACTGCTTTGCCCTATCGGAAGCCACTGATGGCGCTGGTACCGGTTCAGAATCTGTCTTTGGCGTTATCATCGGCACCGGTACAGGTGCAGGAATCGTTATCAACGGCACTGTCCTCAACGGGAGCAATGGCATTGCCGGTGAATGGGGACACAACCCGCTGCCCTGGCCTGAGGAAAATGAGCTACCGGGAAATACCTGCTGGTGCGGTCAAAACGGATGCATCGAAACTTGGCTAAGCGGCCCGGGAATGACCAAAGACCATGCGAAACATACAGGCGCTACGCTGACAGCACGCGAGATCACCTTCGCTGCTGCAAGCGACGATGAAGATGCGAATCAAACACTTATGCGCTATGAATCACGTCTGGCACGTGGGCTAAGTCACATAATCAATACCATTGACCCCCAAGTTATTGTATTAGGAGGGGGAATGTCTAATATCGAAAGACTGTACAATAACGTACCGGTGTTATGGGAAAAATGGATTTTCTCAGACCACGTGAACACTAAGCTCGTCGCTCCAGCGTATGGAGATTCGAGCGGCGTTCGAGGCGCAGCTTGGTTGGGAAGCCGTCTCACAAACACCGGCAACGATGGACCTTGAGAAATAGATAAATGAAATCAATCAGTCGCTATCAGGAAATACTTAGCAGCCCGTTGTATAACATTTCGGACCCCGAAACTTTAGATGACTTTTGGGCAGATCTTTCCGATCGCGCAGACCAATCCTGGTATCTGCGAGATTTGCATGAAGATATTCCAGCCACACCCGCAGATGAGTTGGATATCCAGGAATTTATTATCAAAGCTGATGCACTTTTGCAGAAAAACCTGAAGCTAGGTACCGCGATGATTGTTGAGGTCGATAGTAAAACCGCACCGACATTGATTCGATTGCACAGTGACGCGTCGCTGAATGGCAAAAGCAGTGAAGACTGGACGTTATCGCTGGACACTCCTTCCAGCCAGAGCAACCCTGATGCATCGATCATGGAAAAAGGTGGTCCTTTATTGCGCTGGTTCTCCTCGCATACAAGTGCAACGGATGAAACGCCCAACGAAAATGACACCGTTAAAAAGACAACGGATCAAGATAACAGACTGTCTCTGGTACCTGAGACCAAACAAATAGATTCGGAGCTTGACGCAACATTTGCACTCCGACCAGAATCAAAAGACCTTACCGAAGAACCTATTACTGTAAAAGAAGTTAAAGAGATTGATTCAATCACCTCTGAAACCAGTATGAATGATCCCACACAGCCCTCGATTGAAGCTGCAGCAGAAAACCTGGAACAGCCATCGGCACCCGGATATCTGGATCAATTTGATGGGCGCCTGGTAGCAATCCGAAAATGGGAAGACTTAGATACGCTTTGGGCTGGTGTTCATAGCACTGCCGGAGAAGGCTGGTACATCTACACAGTAGGCGAAAAACCACCCACCGAGACCGAAGAAAGCCAAACAGTTCACAAATTTCTACTCGATGTTGATCAGACGCTCCGCGAGGAACACAAAGAAGACTATTGCGGAATTGTTTACGCTGACGACAGTGTCCAGCCCAATTTTATTAAAATCTACGATCCGCAAAATCTTGGGATGGTCTGCGGATCAAGTGAAACTCGCACCTTACCTGGCTGGACACTGTCACGAGTAAAGCCAGTAGAGTTAGTTGACGAGCCTGAGGAAAAAACCAGCCGAGGTGGATTTATGAAATGGGCTGGAATCTTTAAAAAACGCTGAGCTTCGCCAACCAAGTAAAGGGCATCTCTATATATTCAGGATGAGATAGATTGAGAATCAGGATTTTCAAGAGCAAGGCGCTAAGAGACTGTAATAGCGGGACTATTGCGGTCACTTAGTAACGCAGCTATTGGAAATCCTGAACTCAAGATACTCATTCTGAATTAATAGAGGTGCCCTAAAGCTCAACCTCCATAAATTTCAAATTCTACACGCCGATTACTGATCTTATTTGAATTCGACTCGCCTTTCTCAGCAGCGCCTTTAAGTCCCCCACGCTTGACTGGTTGAGTACTTGCATAACTCCGAATGTGCAAGCGATTCCCGCGCACTCCTCGGGACTGTAAATAGCGAGAAACAGTGATCGCGCGCCGACGTGAAAGAATTAGCCCATCACGAAATGAAACAGCCGAGTCGCTATGCCCCCGAACCTCAATCTCTAGCCGAGGATTAGCAATTAACTGTTGCGCCAACTCGTTCAATCGTTGCTGCTCAGTGAGACTAATTGGACTGCGGGAGTCATTGTCCGGAAAATAGATCGTCGGTAAGTGGAGAAATAACCTATTCTCCCAAAGCTTTGAATTTCTGGCTTCCAGTGAAGCTGTGGATACTTTTTTCGGAGCACCTTGTAAATTAAATCGTTTCAGTAAACTAAAATTTAAATGATTGGCATCGTCATCCAGCATTGAGACTTCTGCACGAGTTGCAACACCATTTTCCCACCCGTACTCAGAACCAAGGCCCAGAACTAAATGCGCTCTGTCTGAGTCTCGAGATGCCAGTTTAGAATCGAACTCTTTATAACCCACTCCGAGCCGACTAAATACCGAAAAACCATCTCGCTCAATGGCACCATCTGAAACATTTTTACGGTACAAATACCCCAGCGCTGAGACCGCATAATCACGATAACCAAGATCCCCGACCAAAGCAGCATTGTTAGTAACATTTGCCTTTTCAGTCATCGTAGCGGATGCCTCCAATGAAATCCTCGGACTGATATCTGCACCCGCCAGGATGGATCCACTGACCACAGCATTATCGCTGATTTTTCGTGCTTCTACGGAAAACTTGGTCGATAAATCGATTAACCCAACTGAACCTCCCAAGTAAATTGTAGGCTTCTGCTGACTATCAGCTAGCCCGGTATCCGCAAAACAAGTTGCTGTAGAAATGTAACAAAGGACAGCCAAAAACGATGTTTTTGCAAGAGATGATGCTGTAAACCGCATTGGTTTCCAGACATTAGTAAATACACTATTACTCATTATTTTTATTTTTCTGTGTCAAGTAAGGTTAAGACCAGACGGTCACTGGGACTCTGACTGACTCGCCCTGATTCAGACACTAAATCACACGTTAAAATCCAATCCTTACAGTTTTCTTCTTTTTTTTCGTGTGCCAGTCAACGTCACGATGTAAGAGATAGACATTTATGTTTGTAATAAAAAAACACTCCCAACGCAAGCGAAGGGAGTGGACGGTCTTACGAGGAGGAGTAACAATGAAACTTTGCGATATCAGCCAGCGAAAATACAAGCACGGCTAAGAACCATCGAAGATATCTCGCTTAGGAAATCTTCGTATTATTTCGTCAGTACAGCTGCGGAAAATCTAAACTCAACGCCAGCTTTTACTTATTGTTGAGAGATGGAAATAAAGTTCCCAGAACCTGTTCTAATAATACTGATTGCATGGTCGTCACCCAGCTGGTTAATCGTTATATCGTTATATCGTTATCGCTTCCGTCGGTGCTAACCATCGCTTGATTGCGATTTCCATTTTGACTAATAGAGGCTAAATTATTTCCGCCTCCTACCTGTATAATCTCAGACAAATTGTTGCTGCCTGTCTGAGAAATACTTGCGACATTAGTGGTGCCACCAGCGCTATCCTGAGTTAATACCGCTCGATTGGAGTTTCCATTAACCGAAATATTGGCGGTAGACACATCGCCTCTTTGCAGTAACTCTACGATATTATCGTTTCCAGTCACATCCTGGACAAGACTCAAATTATTCCCATCCTGATCGACTGAGAATTGATTACTACTGCCCTGAATATTAAGATCCAGACTATTTTGATCACCAATTTGTAATGTCGCTACGGTATTTTGTGTTCCCGAAATAACAGCTACAACCTCATTATCAGAGCCAACCTGAATACTTTTAAAGCTATTATATTGACCAGACAGCGTACCATTTAAAACATTCCGAATACCTAGCTGATAAGCGATACTTGTGTTTTTATTTCCGGTAATAGTTTGTACGGAAAAGTTACGCGTGCCCTGTTGATAACTCTCGCTTGCGTTGACATTGCCACTCACGTTGATTTGGCT
>CAZUAW010000023.1:0-16608 GCA_964618535.1 uncultured Thiotrichales bacterium | reverse complement strand
GTTGCTTGGCATGGGCTTGCAGATGCGACCAGCGGGCATCTTGCGGCACAAAAAATACATTTTCGGCTTTGTACTCATCCTTGTCTTCAGGATCAGCCCCTGCATAGTCGCCTTCACCTGCTTTTAATTTGGCGTATAACTCTTCAAAGGCATCGGAGATATATTTAAGAAAAATCAGTCCTAAAACAACATGCTTGTATTCGGCAGCATCTATATTTTTTCTGAGCTTGTCAGCCGATTTCCACAGTTGCTTTTCCAGTGACTCTTCTTGTACTTCTTTCTTCTTCGCCATTTTATCTCCGTTTGTTATTTTCTACTGGCAGGTGGTTGTTTTGAGGGCTAACGCCGTAAATCAGTGACCTAAAACGCTCTGTGACGGAGTGGCGAACTACCGGCAGCAACTGAAAGTGAACGAAGCCCAAAAGCGTGAATTCGGCTCCGCGTTTTTGGGTCAGATGAATTTACCTTATTAGCTGAGCCAAGCCTGCTACAGCGTGAATAGCTTGAGTGTAACTCTGAACCTGCTTTTTGAAAAACTTTCAGTTTGCTATATTGTCAGTGCTTGTGTGCCACTGACCCCGAAATACTTTGTCCAGAGCGTGGATTCGTCGTGCTGCAACAACCTTTTTTTAAAGGTCATCATGTGCTATTCCTATTGTGATCATTGAACCTGGAGCAAAAAGACACGTTAGATTGGTCAACTTATTCCATGCACGTTCCTAACGCACTATAAATAGCGCTTTTAACTGAGTCGTCTGTGAAAGATGTTCGCCAGTTTTTCAACATTTGCAGCTAGGTTGTAGTCTTTCATTACACGCAGTCTGCCATTTTTACCGAGATTTTTTCGGAGTGTTGAATCTACTGCCAGTGTTTTGATTGCTGCCGCGAGTGCGTCGATATCCGAAGGTGCTACGAGTAATCCATCAATGCCATCGCGAATTAATTCGGGGATACCAGTGATTCGTGTCGTGACGCAGGGGATTTCCATCGCCATGGCTTCCATTAAAACGACTGGAATACCTTCTGCGAAGCTGGGAATGGAAAATGCATCTGCTTTTGAATATAAATCGCGAATTCGATCCTGATTGACTGCGCCTTCAAAAATTACTTTGTCTTGGATACCGAGTGTTTTAACCTGTTGTTCAAGCGAGGCTCGGTCTTCTCCGTCACCGACGAGGCGTAGTCGAATATTTTGCCCCTGATCGGTTAGCTGTTGAATTGCTTCGACCAAGATATGCTGACCTTTGGCACAAGAAAGTCTGCCCACGCAAATAACTTCAAATGTTTCTGGTGCTGGATTAAATGTTTTTGGTGAAAATAGTTCTGGGTCTACACCTAATCGAGCAACTTCTAGTTTTTTCCAATGCTCATACGGGGATAATTTCATTAGCTGGCTACGAGCAAAATAACTGATGCAGCAAATAAAATCCGCAGCGATAATTTTCTGCGTTAAGTATTGCCCTGGCGCATTATAAAACTCATCCGGGCCGTGCACGGTAATTGAAAATCCAAAACCGAAAATACGTTTTACGTATAGGCCGATGGTTGCTGCCTGACTGCCGAGATGAGCGTGTAAATGATGCTGGTTTTTTTCCTGCATCCAGACGCCGATCATGAGGGCTTCGCTAAAGTACATAAGGTTATAAAAAATGGCTTTTAAATCAAATTGAGCGAGTTTAAATACGCTTAACCAGCCTTTAAAATATCCGCTGGGGTTTTGAGTCAGTGTTTTAAAGTGCGCTGCCAGGGCGCCTTTAATGCCATGAGTTTTGACGTAATAAGTGAGGTTGGCTTCGTTGGCTTCCGCTTCTGTCAGACCCTTGCTCTCTCGGTCTGAAGGATTGATAGAAGCGACATCAATATTAAATCCCAGCGCCTTGAGCTGTAGGACTTCACGGATGATAAAAATCATAGACAGCATCGGATACTGACTGACGATGTAAGCGCAGGATTTACCCTGTTGGTTGATTGAATTATTCATTGTGTTTTGTTTTCCCATTGTTCGCGCATGGTATCCATTATTTTTAGTACTGAGAGTGTATCTTCAAGCGGCATGATGGGGCTTTCTATTAAGCCTTGCTGTAGGCATCGCGTTGCTTCCTGAATTTCAAATTGGTAGCCATTGCCTGGAAAACTTGTGGTGGTTGTTTTGCCACGAATCATGCGTTTAATCGGTGCTGCAATCTTTCTGAAGCTTTGCACAGCGGGATTGTTTTTAGTTGTCTGTATTAAACTGGATTGGGCTAGCTGTTTAGCGACAGCGCCAGTCTTAGTCGGCCGCAATGATACGGATGAGGGGCGATAAAAAGGATCGTGAATTTTGAGCGTGTTTTTACTGCCGGTAATCACTGCTTCATTAGTGCCTAATTCCCTGAGCGTTGATGATAATGATGCAATGGCACCGGATTGATACTGAAGCGTACAGCTGGAATGTTCATCCACGCCGGTTGCTCCAATGTACGCTTCGCTAGCAATGGTCTCGGGATTACCGAGTAAATATTGTGTCAGGGAAATAGGATAAATTCCTCTATCCAATAAGGCTCCACCGGCCAATTTAGTATTGAAAAATCTGCCGTCAGGGTTAAACGGAGTTGGATATCCGAAGTCTGCTCGTATCAGTTGAATGTCACCCAGTTCATTGTCTGCAATGCGTTTTTTGGCAGCCTGCACCAGTGGAAAAAATCGCATCCACATGGCTTCCATGCAGAATAAATTTCGTTGTCGCGCTGCTTTAATAACCACTTTTGCTTCTGCGGCAGAAACAGTGAAAGGTTTCTCACAAACTATGGCTTTGCCCGCTTGCAAGCAACTGAGGCTATGCTGCTGATGGAGATGATGTGGTGTTGCTATATAAATAACGTCTAACGCAGAATCTTCGAGCATTTGTTCTAATGATTCGTAGACTTTCGGAACATTAAATCTCTTAGCAAACTGCTGAGCTGATTTTTGGGTTCGACTGGCTACGGCTGCAATTGCTGCATCGCTGACCTGCGAGAAATCCGCCGCAACATCTTGAGCCACAATGCCGCTGCCGTAAAAACCCCATTTAATTGATTGAGTCATAGTTTGCTACTGCGCCCAAGGCATCGGTTCGACGGGATTAAAGCTGGTTGTCATTTGGTAAGTTGATCCCTGTTCACGGGCATAATGAATCGCCAGCGCCATCTCCATCACATGTAACGAATAGTCCGCGGCAATTCGTCCTGGTCGACCGGCTTTAATGGCGGCTGCCATTTCTGCGACACCACGGGAAAAATCCATGTTTTGCGCGCCTTTAGTTTGAATTTTTTGCTGTTTTTCCTGTAATAGACGATAGCGTTTTTTAATTGGGTTTAAAAATGTTTTACGACGGATTTTCATCATTTTACGGCGATAAACAGGGGAGCGATAATCCCATGCATCGTGCGTGTAAAGGACGCCTTCATCACCGATGATCTTCAGGCTGTGATCGTGTGGGCCAATGATGCTGCAAGTTAATCGAGCCACCACCCCAGATTTAAATTGAATACAGGCCACGGAAAAATCAGGGGATTCCATATTCAGCGGTTCATCGGTGAGTTTATCCGGGATTTGTACGGATGCAAATGAAGTGACTGAGGTCGCTGGTCCAAACCAGGCCGCTAGCCAGGTTAAATAGTATCCGGCATGCTCTAACGTGCAACCGATTTCGAATTCATCTTTATAAGGCCAGGGAATGCCCGATTCACTTTGCCATTTCTTATACGGCATTAAATGCACCAGTCCATCATCCATCTCCGCATAGACCAGACGTACGGTGCCGATAGCTTCATCGCGCAAAGCTTTCCACAGGGTTTGAGCTGTTTCGCTGAGCTGACTGCAGGGGGCTGAACCTATGGACAATGATTTCTCTTTTGCCAGCGATACTAATGATCTGGCTTCATCCATCGTCATACCCAGCGGTTTTTCAGAGTAAACGTGTTTGCCCGCTTGCAGTGCTGCTTTGGAAATTTGGAAATGGCTGCGGGGATCAGTGAGATTGACCACCAGATCTACCTGCTGATCAGCGAGGAGCTCATCCAAGTCTTGATATTGGCGCACTTGATGCATTGTGGAGAACTTTTGTGCGCGTGACTGATCTTTATCCATGACACCAAGCAGCTTAAGCTCTGGGTGTAACCTTAAGGTGCTGAGATAATAATCGGCAACAAATCCGCAGCCAACAATAGCAATTCGCATAGTAGTACTCATTTAATTTGTATGAGAGTTTATACTCTCCGCACTCAAGAATACCCCATTTCAAGCACGCATCTTTATTGATTGATTGTTTTGACCAACAGAAAGTCCGATCCAATTTCCGAGCTAAAGCGTTTCATCGAGTTTGTGGCTTTTACTTCGACAAGGTTCCTGAGGCACATTGAGTGCGAGGGAGTTTGGCAACACTCAATAAATGTCATAATCTTCAAGTGACTAATAAAAAAGGTTCAACTCATGGAAACCAGCGATCTGTATTCAAAAATCCTGACCAATCTTGGCGAAGACACCAACAGAGATGGTCTGATTAAAACACCTCACCGCGCAGCCAGCGCAATGTCATTTTTAACTCAGGGGTATGACCAGTCTTTGGAAAAAGTACTCAATAATGCCGTTTTTGAATCTGATAACGATGAAATGGTGATTGTTAAAGATATCGAAATGTACTCACTTTGCGAGCACCATATTCTGCCGTTTGTGGGTAAAGCGCACGTTGCGTACTTGCCTCAGGGTAAGGTGATCGGTCTTTCAAAAATCGCCCGAATTACGGATATGTATGCTCGCCGCTTGCAAATTCAAGAAAACCTCACCAAGCAAATTGCTGACGCTGTACTGGAAGTGACCGGGGCTGCTGGTGTTGGTGTGGTGATTGAGGCGCAACACTTTTGCATGATGATGCGCGGCGTACAAAAACAGAATTCCTGGACTATTTCGTCCATGATGCTGGGCGCATTTCGCGACAATCATCAAACGCGCCAGGAGTTTCTTCACTTGATTGGTCGATAAGCAGACACAGTCAAAACGGGCATTGGTCGAATTAAATCGTCGCCCTTTGGTTGTTCCGCATCCCTTATGAACATCGCGGCGTATAAGCCGATAGTCAGAATTTGAAATTCTGTTAAAGCTCAACGGAATGCGGATTTTAATACCAGTTGAGTCATCGAGAAGCGGATATTTAGAGACGCTGATATTTAAATATTCAGGCATATATTCGATGCGCTACACTGGTTATTCAAATTGTAAAATAATATTGAAAGCAGGAATCCATGCCTGATAGTGATCCGTATACCGAGCTGCTAGGACTCTGCGCGCAGGGTGACGAACAAGCGTTTTCGCGACTGTATACAATGACGTCGCCAAAGCTTTTTAGTCTCTGTTTGCGTCTGATGAAATCCAAAGCGGCTGCCGAAGAAGTTTTGCAGGAAGGGTTTGTAAAAATCTGGACGAAAAGCGGTACTTTTGATCGCAGCAAAGCTTCGGCGCTTACCTGGATGACTACTGTCGTCCGAAACCGCGCTCTGGACGTACTAAGAAGTAAGAAGAGTCGACCGGTTGAAGTCGATATGGAGTATGAAGGCATGGACTTCGCGTCTGAGGATTTAACGCCCTTAGCAACTGTTGGTATGGGATGGTCGGCAGAACGGATTTCAAAATGTATGGAAGAGCTCCAGGAGACACAGAGAAAATCTATTTTAATGGCTTATTATTATGGTTATACCCATGAGGAAATTTCCAGAAAACTTGAAGCTCCGTTGGGAACCGTGAAAGCCTGGGTTAGACGAGGAATAGACAGGCTAAGAAAATGTCTGCAATGAAACGATATCAAAATCCGGATCTGTACGAGCGTTTGAGTGCTGAATATGTGCTCGGAACGCTGACAGGCAAAGCACGCACACGATTTGAAAAGCTCATGCATGAGCGCCCTTATATCCAGTATTCAGTAGATCTTTGGCAGGACCGGTTTGGTTCGGCTGTTGAATTCTTGCCGGAGGAAAAGCCTCCTCGGCATGTCTGGGAGTCGATTCAGAAAGAGATTAGTCATCGTCACTCCAGCGCATATAGTCCGCAGGATAAATCTGCTGCTACAGAATCGGGCTGGTTGGCAAGGTTATTTGGCGGTGCTGGTGTTTGGAAAGTAGCTACGGCTGTGATGTCATTAGTGTTAGCGATCATGGTACTGTCGCCCGAAAAACACAGCAACCAAATGGCAATGCCAAGTTATGTAGCCGTCTTGGAGGGTGATCATCAAACGCCAATGATGGTAACGCTTGGTAATCAGAGTAAGCGTGTGGTTTCTGTGCGAGTCATGGAAATGCCAAAGCTCACTGCTGAGCAGGATCTACAGCTCTGGGCAGTGCATACCTCTAAACCTTCGCCGATTCCCATTGGCTTGTTACGTCAGGATAATATGGAGACTCAACTGCAGCTATCACCTTCCCAATGGCAACGAATTGACGGCGCACAAACATTTGCGATCTCGTTTGAACCCAAAGGTGGCTCACCTTCCGGTCAACCAACCGGCAAGATGATGTACAAAGGCCAGTGCCTGGATTTTATTTAAGGAACGGTAGAGCATCTAAGAGTCGCTAAAGTTCACTAAGTCTTGAGATAGCGAAAAGCGTAAATCCGGATCCGGGACTTCAGTCCCGCAGTGCTACAGCTAAAATTGACAAGGCGGGACTAAAGTCCCACATCCTGGTGAGAGTTTTAGCTTCTATCTCCAATGGCTGGATCAGGGGCTTCAGTCCCGTCCTTAACAACGAATAATTGGAATACAACCATACTTCGGGGCTAAGGCCCCAATTCCGATAGAGGCTCGAACGGAGCCAGGGCTTTAGCCCACAGCTAGGCTGGTAAAAAAACTTACTTGCTGCGACCTAAAGCCTATGCTAAATTCGCGCGTCCTTTAGGCGCGTAGCTCAGTTGGTTAGAGCACCACCTTGACATGGTGGGGGTCGTTGGTTCGAATCCAATCGCGCCTACCAAATTCATTTGGTAGAACGGCATCGCCTCTTGCGGTGCCTTTTTCGTTTGGCAACACGTGGCCTTTGGTAGTGGTCACCACTGACAGGAATCAGCTATGCCCCAAATTACGCTCCCCGATGGTTCGGTAAAATCTTTCGATCAAACTGTGTCTGTGCTGGATGTCGCCATGGATATTGGCCCTGGTCTGGCAAAAGCGACGCTGGCTGGCAATGTCGACGGCAATATCGTTGATGCCAGTTTTGAAATTAAAAACAATGCTTCGCTGAGTATCATCACTTCCAAAAATGAGGAAGGGCTGGAGATTATCCGGCACTCCACAGCGCACCTACTCGCACAAGCGGTGCAACGATTATTTCCAGCAGCTCAGGTTACAATTGGCCCAGTCATTGATGATGGTTTTTTCTATGATTTCGCTTTTGAGCGCCCTTTTACGACAGAAGATCTAACGGCGATAGAGAAAGCCATGAAAGAGATTGTTAAGGAAAATATTCCTGTCGAGCGATCCACCATGGCGCGGGACGATGCTGTTGAATTTTTTAAGGAAAAGGGCGAAGCGTACAAAGCTGAAATCATTAGCTCAATTCCTTCTGATCAAGATATATCGCTGTATCGACAAGGTGAATTCATTGATCTTTGCCGTGGATCTCACGTGCCATCCACGGGCAAATTAGGATCTTTCAAACTGACCAAAGTCGCTGGTGCTTATTGGCGTGGTGATTCGAACAACGAAATGTTGCAACGGATTTATGGCACAGCCTGGCCTGACAAAAAGCAGCTCAAAGCCTATCTGCATCGGATTGAAGAAGCTGAAAAACGCGATCATCGCCGAATTGGTAAACAGCTCGATTTCTTTCATATTCAGGAAGAAGCGCCGGGCATGGTTTTTTGGCATGCCGATGGCTGGACGATCTACCAGCAAATTCAAGATTACATGCGCGAAGAACAACGGATACGCGGCTATCGGGAGATTAATACGCCTGAAGTCGTGGATTACTCATTGTGGGAACGCTCTGGTCACGCTGATAAATTTGGCGACAACATGTTCACTGTTGAGTCGGAAGGGCGTAGCTATGCAATCAAGCCGATGAATTGTCCTTGCCATGTGCAAGTCTTTAATCAAGGTCTGAAAAGCTACCGGGATTTGCCGCTGAAATTGGCAGAGTTTGGTTCTTGCCATCGCAATGAGTTATCTGGCTCCTTGCATGGATTAATGCGCGTCCGTGGTTTTACCCAGGATGACGCGCACATCTTCTGCACAGAGGATCAGATTCAGTCGGAAGTTTCCACCTTCATTGATTTTTTACATGATGTGTATGAAACCTTTGGTTTTGATAATGTCATTTATCGCCTTTCGACGCGCCCTGAAAAGCGTGTTGGTAGTGATGAGGTTTGGGATAAAGCCGAAAAGGCTCTGGCGGATGCGCTCGATAGTAAAGGTTTGCCGTGGGAAGAACTGCCAGGCGAAGGCGCTTTTTATGGCCCGAAAATCGAATTCTCACTCAAAGATTGTCTTGAGCGCGTTTGGCAGTGCGGCACTATCCAGGTAGATTTCTCCATGCCGGGGCGTCTCGATGCGCAGTATGTTGCTGAAGATGGTTCTCGTCAGGTGCCTGTTATGCTGCACCGAGCGATTCTGGGTTCTTTCGAGCGATTTATCGGTATTTTGATTGAACAATTTGAAGGGAAATTCCCGCTTTGGCTCTCGCCAAAACAAGTTGTAGTGATGAATATTACAGATCGTCAGGCGGATTACGTAGAAGAAGTGACCAATACCTTGAAAAATAAAGGCTTCAGAGCATCAGCGGACTTGAGAAATGAGAAGATTGGCTTTAAAATCCGCGAGCACACTTTGCAGCGTGTTCCGTATCTGCTGGTCGCAGGGGACAAAGAGGTCGAATCTAATTCGGTTTCGGTGCGTACCAGAAGCGGCGAAGACTTGGGCGTTATGACGCTCGAAGCGCTGTCAAAGCTACTCACTGACGAGGCCGCTAACCACGGATCTGTTGTCGGTGATTTGTAATTAGTTTGGAGGATTGAACAATCGCGATAAGAAAACGGCATCGTATTGACGGTGACATTTCGGTTAAGGAAGTCAGGTTTATTGATGCAGAAGGCACCAATCATGGTGTTGTATCAATAGAAAATGCAATGCAGTCAGCAGCGGATGCAAAATTGCAACTCGTTGAGATTGTGCCGAATGCAGAGCCACCGGTTTGCCGCATTATGGATTATGGCAAGTTTCAGTTCGAAGAGAGTAAAAAGAAACAGGCCTCCAAAAAGAAGCAGAAGCAGGTTCAGGTGAAGGAAGTTAAATTCCGACCTGGTACTGATATCGGCGACTTTAACATCAAGTTGCGGAATTTGACGCGCTTTTTGAGTGAAGGAAATCGCGGCAAGGTAACGATTCGATTTCGTGGTCGCGAGATGGCGCACAAGGAGCTTGGCTCTGAGATGCTTGATCGAATTGAAGCAGAGCTGGAAGATATTGCAGTGGTTGAGCAACGCGCAAAAATGGAAGGTCGGCAAATGGTCATGTTGCTGGCACCCAAGAAAGGCAAGTAAATAGTTTTATAGATAGTTGATAGTATTGCGTCAGCTTTCTGATGATTTTAGATGTTGGAGTAGATAATGCCCAAAATGAAGACTAACCGTGGTGCTGCTAAGCGCTTTCGCAAAACTGCCTCTGGCGGTTTTAAGCGTGGCCAAAGCTTTCGTCGCCATATTTTAACCAAGAAAAACACCAAGCGTTTGCGTCAGCTACGCAGTCCGGCAGTTGTTGCCGCCTGTGATGTAGCTTCTATACGTAAAATGCTTCCGTATAGTTAACGAGGACTGAACAATGCCAAGAGTTAAAAGAGGCGTAACTGCCCGCGCCCGGCACAAGAAAGTACTAAAAAAGGCAAAAGGCTATTATGGAGCCAGAAGCCGTGTGTATCGGGTTGCCAACCAGGCTGTAACCAAAGCAGGTCAATATGCTTACCGTGATCGTCGCCAGCGCAAACGCCAGTTTCGCCGCTTGTGGATTACGCGTATTAATGCCGCAGCACGGATGTTTGATATGTCATACAGCCGTTTGATCAATGGCCTGAGCAAGGCCGAGATCGAGATTGATCGCAAAATGCTTGCCGATCTCGCTGTGCATGATATTGATGCCTTTGGAAAAATTGCTGAAAAAGCAAAAGGCGCACTCGCCTAAGAAGTACTGAATGGGTCAGCTTGGGAACTACCTGGCTGACCTGTTTTTAATTAGACACGATATTTAGGTGCGATATTTAGCGCCATATTGACCAGAAATTCTACTGGGGAACTCTCCCCACTCTCTGGAACTAGATTCTATGACCACAGCTACTGCGCTCGACGACCTGCTGGTCGAGATCACTCAATCCATTAATGAAGTTCAGGATATCAATGATCTTGAAGCACTAAGGGTTAAATATCTGGGCAAAAAAGGGGTGCTTACCGAGCAGCTCAAAGCATTGGGTAAGCTGCCTGCGGACGAACGCCCACAAGCTGGACAGGCGATTAATAAAGCGAAAAAATCTGTTGCCGGTTTGCTTGCAACGCATAAAACGGCGTTAGAAAAACGCTTGCTGGAAGAAAAACTCGCCAGTGAAGCCATTGATATTAGTTTGCCAGGGCGTAAAACGGAGCCAGGCGGGTTACATCCGGTGACACTCACCACGAACCGAATTGTCGAGTTACTCTCACAGGTTGGTTTTAGTGTGGTGCAGGGGCCTGAAATCGAAGATGATTATCATAACTTCGAAGCACTGAATATTCCTTCCCATCACCCAGCGCGTGCGATGCACGATACGTTTTATTTTGGTGATGGACGATTACTAAGAACGCATACTTCATCGGTTCAGGTGCGTGTCATGAACGAGCAGGAGCCACCGTTGCGAATTATTGCACCGGGGCGAGTCTATCGCTGTGATTCTGATTTGACGCACACGCCGATGTTTCATCAGGTCGAAGGTTTACTGGTCGATAAAGATGTCACCTTTGCTGATTTAAAAGGCATGTTGGATCAATTTCTCAAAGCATTTTTTGAAAACGATGATTTGAGTACCCGTTTTCGTCCTTCCTATTTTCCATTCACAGAACCTTCTGCCGAGGTCGATATTGAATGCGTGATGTGCGGCGGTGAAGGTTGTCGAGTGTGTAGTCATACCGGCTGGATCGAGATTTTGGGTTGCGGCATGGTGCATCCCGCCGTGTTCAGGCATGTGAATATTGATAGCGAAGTGTATACCGGTTATGCATTTGGCTTGGGTGTCGAGCGTCTTTCAATGCTCCGCTATGGGGTGAATGATTTGCGCCTGTTTTTTGAAAATGATCTGCGATTTTTGAGGCAGTTTGCATCATGAAAATCAATGAATCCTGGTTACGAGAGTTTGCCGATCCCGACATGAGTGTCGAGGAAATCGGCGCGGCGCTGACGATGGCTGGCCTGGAACTAGATGGAATCGAGCCAGCCGCTGCGCCATTTTCAGGCGTTGTAGTGGCGAAAATTGAATCAATTGCTGCGCACCCAGATGCTGACAAGTTACGAGTTTGCCAAGTAAATACAGGTGATGATTCGCCAAAACAAGTTGTTTGCGGTGCTGCCAATGCAGCTGAAGGCATGATCGTTGCGCTGGCTGAAGTCGGTGCAGAATTACCTGGCGGGATGAAAATTCGTGACGCTAAACTGCGTGGTGTTGAGTCATCAGGCATGCTTTGTTCGGCATCAGAGTTGGGCTTGGAAGATGCTTCACCAGGCATCATGTCATTGCCAGAATCTGCTGAGATTGGGCTGGATTTACGTGACTATTTAGACCTTGATGATCAAATACTCGATATTGATCTTACCCCCAATCGAGCCGACTGCTTCTCAGTCATCGGTGTTGCGCGCGAATTGGCCATTATTGCTGATCAGCGCTTACAAGAAGAAGATATCAGGCCGATTAAAGCCCAAATTAGCAATCAATTGCAGGTTTTAGTTGAGGCCAATAAGGCTTGTCCTGTGTATGCCGGGCGAATCATCAAGGGCGTTCAATTTGATGCGCAAACGCCTATGTGGATGAAAGAGCGGCTGCGTCGTTGCGGTATACGCAGCCTTAACGCCATTGTTGATGTCACCAATTATGTGATGCTTGAGCTGGGGCAGCCCATGCATGCCTACGATTTCGACAAGCTGGACACTCAGATTGTGGTCAGGTTTGCAAACGATAAGGAGAAACTGACTTTACTCGATGGCAGCGAAGTGGATTTGAAGCAAGACACGCTAGTCATTGCTGATAACACGCAAGCATTGGCGCTGGCGGGCATTATGGGGGGTGAAAACTCTGCTGTCAGCGATACGACAACCGATATTTGTTTGGAAAGCGCCTATTTCCCCCCAGAGCTGATTGCCGGTAAAGCGCGTCAATATGGTTTGCATACCGAATCCTCGCATCGCTTTGAGCGTGGTGTGGATTTTACGCTGCAAGTTCGTGCTATGGAGCGAGCAACTGGGCTGATTATGGCTATTTGCGGGGGTCGCCCAGGGCCTAAAATTTTAGAAATTAATCACAACGCGTTGCCGGGTATAGAGACCATCACATTGCATCGTGACAGCGTCGAGCGAATGCTGGGTATCCAGCTTGAAGACGCTGTGATTACCAAGATGTTCATTGGCCTCGGTTGCGAAACGCTGCTGTTGAATGATTACTGGCACGTGATTCCGCCAGCCTTTCGATTTGATCTCAAGCTTGATGTTGATTTGATCGAAGAAATTGCCCGGCTCTATGGATATGACAATATTCCTTCAAGAAGTCGTAGCTGGGCACCGGTCATTGAAAAGCGCTTGGAAACAGAGGTATCGACCGGTCGTTTAAAAGCAGGTTTGAACGAACTTGGCTATCAAGAAGTTATCACTTACAGCTTTGTAGATGCTGGTATTGAGAAGGCTATACATCCCGATCTTGACGCTTTGCCATTGGCCAATCCGATTTCTGCTGATCTGGCAGTGATGCGAACGACGCTATGGGGCGGATTACTGCATACCGTGCGTCACAATCAGCGCCGTCAGCAAAATCGTGTGAGAGTTTTTGAAACGGGGTTAGTTTTCCTGCAAGGGAAAACAGAATCTGAGTTAGAACAAAAAGCGGTTTTCAGCGGCGCAATCTCTGGAGACACGTTGCCCGAACAATGGGGCCAAACTGCGCGGAAATCCGACTTCTTTGATATTAAAGGTGATGTTGAAGTATTGCTCAGAGCGGCATCGTTAACGCAGCAGGTTGAATGGAGAAACTGCGATCATGCTGGCTTGCACCCTGGGCAAGCGGCTGAATTATTCATTGATGGTCAATCAATCGGATTTGTTGGCGCGCTCCATCCTGGATTGCAAAGCCAGCTTAAACTGGATTTTCCTGTGTTCCTTTTTGAGCTGTCGCTAAGCGCGCTTGAGCATAGAGCGCTGGCAAAGTTTAGCGTGTTACCCAAACATCCGTCAGTGCGCCGTGATCTGGCATTGGTGGTGGATGAAAATGTAACTTATTCGCAACTATCAAAAAGTATTGATGCAATGGGCTCGAAGTTAATTCGAGAATATAAGATTTTTGATGTGTACACTGGAAAAGGCGTCACAGCTGGTCGAAAAAGCTTGGCTTTAAGCTTGATTTTACAGGACTTTTCCAGCACTCTATCTGAAGATGAAGTTGATCGGGAGATGGCAAAAGTCATGGAAAGCCTTCAAACCGATATCGGCGCCACCTTGCGGGAGCAGCAATGGCTTTAACAAAAGCAGACATGGCCGATCGCTTATATGAAGAACTTGGACTGAATAAGCGGGAAGCAAAGGAATTAGTTGAGTTATTTTTCGAGGAGATCCGTTTGGCCCTGGAGGGCAGTTCAAACGTGAAGCTCTCTGGATTTGGAAATTTTATTTTGCGGGACAAGAGTCAGCGTCCTGGTAGAAATCCCAAAACTGGCGAAGAAATACCCATCACAGCACGAAGGGTTGTAACTTTCCGTTCCGGTCAAAAATTGAAACAACGAGTAGAGAATTATGCTGGAAGCGGGACAGGACATTGATCTACCGGCAATCCCCGGAAAACGCTATTTCACCATAGGTGAAGTCAGTGAGCTCTGTGGGGTCAAGCCACACGTGCTGCGCTACTGGGAACAGGAATTCTCAGAGCTAAAACCAGTAAAACGACGCGGAAATCGTCGTTATTACCAACGTCAGGATGTCATCCTGATTCGTCAAATTCGCAGCCTGCTGTACGATCACGGCTATACCATTGGTGGTGCAAGACAAAACCTTTCTGGAGAAGAAGTCAAAGAAGACAATCTTCAAAGTCATCAAATCGTCAAGCAGGTACGGATTGAGCTAGAAGGCGTATTGAAATACCTCAAATAGTCCTCTATAGTCCGTCACCTGATGCAATCGCGCATCATTCAAGAAAGTCATTTACTGCGTTTCGCAGTATCCAAATCGGGGCGTAGCGCAGCTTGGTAGCGCACCACACTGGGGGTGTGGTGGTCGTAGGTTCAAATCCTGCCGCCCCGACCAATTATTACAATAACTTATGCGCATTTTAATTTCCTCGTATATGTTGAACGTGATCGAAGCGTGGGCTAGGAAACGTGTTTTCATCTAAAACCAACACGGCTGTACAAAATTACGTGAAAAGTACGGAGACATTGAGTCAAAATTTCAGTCGGCAACCGGCTACGGATTCAGTGCGCTCACGCAAAGCGAAGCAAGATACCTCGCGAACTATCGTTAGGTTGAGCAAGCCGGAGCAAGAATCTTTAAGGAAGCACTTCAAGCAGAAGATGGAGTTAGCTCTCAGACTCACCGCTAGCCGGACGGCGGTCGGTTGCTACAAAGATGAACAGTAAAAAGGAGCTTGGCGCAGGCTGGCTATGATCCTGCATCGCTAACAGTCTCGGAACATCTTGACCGATCAGTGCGTCCTTCGGGTCCCGACCCCGAATACCAAGCTTAGGGGTAACATAGACCAAACAAACACGGTTGACAATGACGACAGTCAAAGGAAACCGCTAAAGCGCCAAGAAAATCCACGCAAACACAAGCCTTTACGCTGACAAGATTGTAATTAAACTACTGATTAGTGCTACTCATAGCCAGTTGATTAGAGGCCAGGAAGTTTCTAATTTGATTTATTCCGGTTGCGACTGAGAGATCATCACGGCGAACGAGTTTGCCATCAATTTTTGTTGCGGCGAATGCTCTGACCATTCCGGCGAGCACGTGTTGGCCTTGTTCACAGGCAATTAGGCCGCCGCCAGATTGTCCGTAATTGACGGAGGCAGAGGTGTAAACACTGTTTAACCAGGTGCCTTTGTAGCGCCCTGAGGCGGAGATTTGAGATTGCCCCATTGGATAGCCCATTGCCCAGACCCATTCGTGTTTAAGACGCTTTTCAGTGGCAAAATGAATAGGCTTTATGGGGAGCCTTGTGGTTTGGATTAGCGCTAGATCAGACTTTTTATGTTTGGATATGACCGTAGCAGGAATAAGCTGATCGCCAATTTTGATCACCACGTGAGTGGCGTCTTTTACAACATGAGCCGCAGTCAATATTTGATTTTCTGAAATGACGATACCGCTGCCAATTGAATCCCCAGCTTCAATCAGTACGATGCTCTCCTTGGTCTTTTGATCTGGTGCGGGACATTGTTTTTCTGCCTGCACTGTTGTGGAAAACACGCTTACGCAGATGCTGATAGAAATCAGCAGGCTCCTGTTAAATACGGACATGATCCGTTCCTCCCTTATTATTCTTTTTATTTGGATTTTTGGCTATACGCCTTTTTCTGAATATGTCAGTTAACTCAATGCCACTGAAATTTCAGAATTATATGCGTCCAATTAAATCTATCTTAACGAGAGGCAAGGCGTTTTGCTTGTAACTGATTCAAGCGGCTTTGTCAGTGACGATAGAAGGCAGGAAATGGGGGAGAGATTGTTTGTTTCTGAATAAAAAAGCAGACTGAGTTTTGTGAAACTGTAAGTCTAAATATTTTCCAACAGCAATGGTTTGCTTAGTGGATTCTGATCAAAGATGACTTGATTATCATGGCATTGTAATTTCCCTGCACAAAACCAGGCGATACTTTGGGGATAGATTTTATGTTCAAGTGGTAGTAACTCTTGTGCCAGTTTTTCGGCAGTATGTTCTGGGCGTAGCGTGAGTTTTGCTTGTAGTACCACGGGGCCGCCGTCGAGATCCGGGGTGACGAAATGGACACTGGCACCATGTACGGTATCGTCAGATTCGAGCGCGCGTTGATGTGTGTTTAAGCCACGGTATTTTGGCAGTAACGATGGATGAATATTGAGCATTTTGCCGGCAAAATGCTCTACCAGCTCAGGAGATAGAATGCGCATAAAACCTGCAAGGACAACCAAATCAGGTCGGCAGTCTCTCAGCTGTTGCAGTACCTCGCTATCAAATAGTTCGCGAGATGAAAACTGATGGTGATCAATAACCAGGGTGGAAATACCTGCATTTTCTGCACGTTTTAAACCTGCTGCATCAGGGCGATTGCTAATAACAGTGACAATTTTCCCCGCAATCTGCCCCTGATCTATTGCGTCAATCAATGCTTGTAAGTTGGTGCCACTTCCCGAAATCA
>CAZUAW010000022.1:0-17591 GCA_964618535.1 uncultured Thiotrichales bacterium | reverse complement strand
TGAAAACAATATATTAAGCGAGATTCTCATGAATTCATGCAATATCCGGGCTAATGACAGCGGGACAAATTTTCCTCAATTTTCAGTGGGATTACTTACTGCTGGAAGCCGGATTTTTGGCCATTTTTCTGGTTGGCAATCCGATCCATCTCACAATCCTTTTATTTCACTGGCTGCTGTTCCGTGTGCGTTTTTTATCTGGCATTTCAAAAATACTCTCTGATGATCCCGCATGGAGAAACTGGACGACGCTTAATTACTATTTTGAAACTCAGCCATTGCCTCATATTGGCGGCTGGGTTGCGCACCAATTACCAGAAAAAGTCCTCCAGGCAGGCGTAGGTTTCGCATTCTTCAGCGAGCTTATCGTGCCATTTTTTATTTTCCTACCACGCCGTTTTTAGATTGTTTGCAGCAGCCGTTACAATCACCATGCAGCTGCTCATCATTGCCACCAGCAATCATAATTTTGTCAATATACTGACCATCCTTCTGTGTTTATTTTTGATTGATGACCGTGTGATTTCAAACTCCACAACCGCCGTCTCCGCAATCAAAAACTCGGCTAAAGCGAGCGCTAAGTACTCAACAATTATTGCAGCACTACTTATATTCTCAGTCAGCCTGCCACTGATGAGTGAGATGATTTTACAAAAACCCGCTGCGGTACTCTCAGATTGGTCACACACTCTCAGGCGATTTGGGATTGGCAATGTTTATCATGTCTTTCCCACCATGCAGACGGAGCGGCACGAGTTAATTATTCAAGGATCGAATGATCGAAAAGAATGGAAAACGTACCCGTTTCACCACAAACCCGGTGATCTCAATCAGCTACCAAAATTCATCGTCCCACATCAACCTCGGCTCGACTGGATGATCTGGTTCGTACCCGCTCAACACCATTCCAGCATGCCGTGGTTTAATCGCTTCATGGGTGCACTGCGGCGCGGCAGTCCATCTGTCACCGGTTTACTGGCACAAAACCCGTTCCCAGATCAGCCACCTCAATTCATGCGGGTGCTTTCCTATCGCTATCAATTCAACTCTTTTAAAGATGCGAAAATGACTGGCAATTTCTGGCGTAGAGCGCTGATTGGAGAGTTTCCACAGGTGCCACCACGGATACCTTAAAAATCAGTTTCTGCCTGGCTAAATTATTTTATACTCTATTTTTGAACTCAAAAAGATCTCATGAGCACAACAATCAAAGGTTCCGATGGAAAAGCCCGGTGCAACTGGTGTGGCGTTGAGCCAGAACTGGAATACCACGATACTGAATGGGGCTTCCCCGTCGGGGATGATCATGGTTTGTTTGAAAAATTGAGTCTTGAGAGCTTTCAATCAGGGCTAAGCTGGAGAACCATTTTAGTCAAACGTGAAAACTTCCGTGCCGCATTTCATCAATTTAATTTCGACAAAATTGCACGCTACACCGAAAGAGATGTTGAACGATTACTTAAAGACGAAGGTATTGTTCGCCACCGTGGAAAAATTGAAGCGGTGATTAACAACGCTCAACGTGCACAGGAATTGATTAAAGAACACGGCTCACTGGCTGCATTTTTCTGGCGCTATGAACCTGATGATTCACAGCAGAAAAAAACAGAGATTCCATCCACCACTGCAGAATCTATCGCCCTGTCGAAAGACCTGAAAAAACTTGGCTGGAAGTTTCTCGGGCCAACGACAGCGTATGCCTTTATGCAGTCAATAGGGATCGTCAACGATCATATTGAGGACTGCGTGATCTGGAAGAAAGTTGAGCTGGCGCGTAAAAAATTCAAGCCATCATCGGCGGGGAACTGAGAAGCAGAAATTAAAAAACATCCTCATAAACTTCCGCCATAACTAAATCAAGATCAATACATTCAAGTGTTAAAGTATCCGCATCATCATCGAGCAAGAAATACTGCCAATGATCTCCATCACGGCGATATAGCTCAAGCCTAACTTTATCTTGTGAAATGAGTAAATATTCTTTTACGGAAACAATGCTCTGATAGGCATGGAGCTTTTCCCTTCGGTCTATGCTTTCAGTTGTAGGTGACAATACTTCTACGATCAGGCAAGGATTTTGTTTGTAGTATTCGTGGTTATCTTCTGTGTCACAGGTGAGCAAAATATCTGGATAATAAAAACGATTTAGCTCTGGGATGTAAAGCTTCATATCCGCAATAAATGTTCTGCAATCAGTGCCCCTAGACTTTTGCCTTAGTGTAGTAGCGACATTAAGGGAAATGAGGTTGTGTTTTTCCCCAGCACCAACCATTGCGTAGACGAGACCATCGTAAAATTCATGGCGAATATCGCTGTCTAGTTCACCTTGCAGGTAGCCTTTAATACTGAGAGGTGTGACTTCTTTGGCTTGCATTGCGTGAGCCCTGTGGGTAGTAACAAGATCATAGCATGTCGCTGGTACGTAAATTCGTTGCTACGGCATGCTGTGGGTGCAATGCATCTTGATAATTTTCCACGTATTCAATGCGCGGAGAATGATGTCGCACACTAGTTCAAAAGTAATTGGTAACCTTTCTACTTCTTACTACCAACCCAAGCAAGATGAGTGAGAGATACCCCAGCGATCCGCCACCACCAGCACTGGAGAGGCTGGACTCATTACCTCTTCCCGTTGCATCGTTTTGCGAACCAGGCTGTTCTTCATTCTCCAGGGCCAGCGCAGTTTTCTCAGCAATTGCGCATGGGTCTTCGATGCGGCCGTTGGCAATACCATCGGCATCGTTAAGACCACCATCTTCGATGGTCAACCGCACACAGTGATTGCCTGATTTCAGACCGGTTTGATAGTTTGTCGCATCCGCTGCCGGGCAAACGCTATTGACAGCTGCAGCTGAAGCAATCTGGTTTTTATTATCTACTGCGAAGTCACGCCAGCCGTGCTCCAGATCGTATTTTCTAACCACCGCGTTTAAGGGAACGGCATCTGCCAGAGTCAGCACAACTGCAATGCTTGCACCCTGTGTCTGAAGATCATCGACTATGTAGTCAAAGATCTGCCCTGTGTTGTGTGCTGCATCTTTCTGATACTTGGGAAGCTGGCGTTTTTCGAGCCAATTTTCTAGCTGTGTGGCATTAATTTCAGTGCCCGCAGCGCCCACCTCGAAAGCGATGCTACCCAGTGCCAGTCGGGTTCCCGCTGGCGATTTTATGGTTGCAGTCACTTCTTTACGGGTGGCAATCTCATTACTAAGATGTGGTCGCTCGAAGCGATCTTCAATGCCATTGCCATCGGTATCGCCCGTCTCGCTGGCATCGTCAATACCATCAGCATCGCTGTCTGCGCCCACTGCAATTTCAACCTCATTTACCAGTATCTCCAGTTCGATGGCGCGCTCAACTGATTGCTCTCCGTTACTGATGACTACAGAGGCTTGATAGACACCTTTGCGGTACTGCCGAGGATCAATTTCAAAACTGAATGGGTAATCATCCCTGTTAAGATCCGATAGCCCTTCGCTGTGCCATGTGGCGGTCAATGTGGATGGCAAAACTTCCTTTGCCAAGACAACAATTACCGCCATACCACATTGCTGGCAGACGCGACGAGTTCGCTTGCGGTTTTGGAAAACCTTGAGTTCAATGCTCAATGGTGAGCGGATTTCAGGATCGTTTGATCCATTACCGTCTTCGCCATTGTTACCATCAGAATTGCCTTCATTGGCATCACTCGGATTTTTGGGATCAAAGCCATGCTCAATCTCCCAGATATCGGTGCGGCCATCGTTATCATCGTCGGGATCCTGATTGTCACCAATGCGATCACTGTCGGCATCAGCCCACTCACTGGCATCATCAGGAAATGCATCTTCGTCATCCGCAACCTGGTCACCATCGCGATCGACAATAAGATAGCGCGAAGGATCGGAAGGATAGGCATCTTGATCGTTGTTGACGCCGTCGCCATCTTTGTCGATATCGCAGGCATCTCCAATCTCATCATTATCCTGATCGCGCTGATCATTGTTTGTAACACTCGGACAGTTGTCTTCTCCATCTGGGCTACCATCGTGATCACGATCACCTGAGGGAGGTGGTGGTGGCTCAAAGCTGGCGTTTTCTTCGCTCAATGATGCGGGTGTTTGTGACGCATTAAGATCCACAATCGGCTTAATAGAATTTTGAGACGAGAAATCCGGCGCTGGATCCGCAGCCACTGTACCCACAAAATTAGACGATAAAATCAAAAGAAAGACAGCGAGAAAACGAACTCGATTGCGTCCATTCATGAACATGATGACTCCCTGTAAGTATTTATTTAATGCGCCAAACAGATCAAATCCGTCGGACTTTTATTATTTCTTAGCAACACTATCGGCAGAAATCGGGGAAATTCCAGTGCCACTTATCTGAAAACGATGGCTAAACAACCAACAGACGATTAAACCGGTTTTTTGTGGCTTATACAGAGTTACTACCCAATGTTGTTTCAAACGGGGGAGTCGATTATCGTAACGCAATGGATTTATCACCACTGGAAACACTTCAATCGTTCATTACTCAGTTGCTACAGCGGCATCGGGAGATTCGTCAGCATGAGGATGAGGATTTGTCGCTGGTGTATGCGGATGCGTTATTGCGCCACGCGGTAGTTCGACCACATCTTGATAATTTTCCGCATCAAGTAGTTGTGATTGGACCGACCCAGGCTGGGAAGAGCACCGCTGCTAATCTTTTGCTGGGCGCTGAGTCTGCCAAGGCAAGTGCGTTAGCCGGATTTACGCGGCACGCTCAGGGATTTGTGTCTGAGATGGATATTAACCTGAGCGCCGGTACGGATGCGCTGTTGGCGGGGTTGGAGCGGGTTGATTGTGCGACGCTTAATGCCGATCAACTGGATCAATATTGCCTGAATGAAGCACCGCAATCTGATCCCTTCAATGTCTCGGCCGTGATTTGGGATACACCGGATTTTGACTCGGTCAGTTCGCGGACGTATCGCTCAACTGTGCCGATGCTTAGTGCCATTGCTGATCTGATTGTATTAGTCGTCAGCAAGGATAAATATGCTGATCAAACAGTGTGGGAATCGCTGCGATTAATTGGTCAGATCAATCGGCCTTTATTGGTTTGTGTAAACAAAATACCGCCTGATTCTAACGATCAGTTTGTACAAATTCTTAACGAGAAATTTAAGGAAGAAAACATTCAATTCGGCAAGATAGTCACCTTACCGTACTTTTCAAACACGGAACATAGCGATTTATTAAATACTCCCAGCTCGGAATTATTACGAAAAGAATGTGCTACTTTAATCGAAAACTCTTCGGGCATTGAAACCGAGCATTCAATTTTAAAACAGTATTTAGATACTCACTGGGAATCCTGGCTGCAACCGCTAAAAAAAGAACAAGTCGCGCAGCAGCATTGGGAAACCGTACTAGAAACGACGATTAATGAAGGTATCGAGCAATACAATCAGGATTATTTACGCAATCCGCATTATTCCGATACTTTGCAAAAAGCAATTAATGGCTTACTTGATTTACTGGAAATTCCAGCACTTGCAAAATCACTCGGCAGAGCACGACAAGTAATCACTTGGCCCGCGCGGACTTTAACAGGCCTTATAAAAAAACAGCGCCCTGCCCCTGGTGAAGCAGTAAAACTCGATAATGAAACACAAGTATTACGTGATGCAATTAATCACATCTTTTTAAATGTGCAGCGCGAAGCTGGCGAACAAGCCGCTTTGGTTGACGATGAAACGCGCGCCTGGTGGCAACATCTCTGGCAGGCTTTGGAGGATGAGAAGCAATCACTTCAAGATAACTTTAATACCAGTATTGAAATTCATCAGCAAGCATTCGAGCCGGATATTAAGGCAGCTACCGAACACCTTTATCAACACCTGCAAGCACACCCCGCTAAATTAGCCGCACTACGAGCGACGCGCGTATCCGCAGATGCCGCAGCCGTTTTATTCGCATTAAAAACTGGCGGCATTGGTTTAAATGATTTAATTCTTGCACCAGCCATGTTGTCCTTTACCAATATGCTTACCGAAGGCGCTATTGGCCAGTATATGAAAAGTGTCGAAGAACAATTAAAGAAAAAACAAATGACATCAGTTAAGTTACATATTTTTTCTACCTTGCAAAATGCATTTCAACGTATGCCAGCACAAATGAAATCAGACAATTTGTACGCGCTATCTTTTGAAGAAATGGCACAAGCAGAAACTGCGATCAGCGAACTATCATGACTCAAAACAATACTTCATCCGCGCGCAGTGACTATGATTACCGCAATCAGTTGGATAAATTAAATAAATTATCAGCATCCGCCAAAGATGCGGGCTGGCTTAGTCAAGATGATGTTCGGCTATTAGAGCAGCATGATGATTCACAGTTAGTTTCATTATTTAAAAAGCAAGGTGAAAAACCACTGATCGTTGCCTTTTTTGGTGGCACTGGCGTTGGAAAAAGCAGTTTGCTCAATCGCATGGCGGGTGAGGAGATTGCTATCACTGGTGTGCAACGGCCTACTTCGATGGAAGTTACGCTGTATTTACACAGTGACTTTAAAGGCGATTTATTGCCTGCGAACTTACCCACTGAAGGGACACGAATCGCCTGGCACAATCAGGACAATCGCCGCTTTGTTGCCTGGCTGGATTTGCCCGACATGGACAGCACCGCACGTGAAAACGCAGCACTGGTGGAAGCGTGGCTGCCGTTGGTTGACTGGATTATTTATGTCGTCAGTCCAGAGCGATATCACGATGATATGGGCTGGCGATTCCTGCAATCCAGAGGTCAACAACATGCTTGGCTATTTGTCATGAATCACTGGGATCAAGGGACTGATGAGCAGCTTGATGATTTCCGCAGCAAGCTTGCACAGGCAAAATTTACTGCGCCAACAATTTTGCGGAGTAGCTGTTTACCAGAAAATTATTTAGGCACTCCCGTAGCAGACGATTTCCCCAAGCTCGAAGCCACCATCAATGAAGCAATTAACCAGCACGGTCTGGCATTGCTACAAAGCCTCGGCATACAGGCGCAAATTGAAACTGGTCGAGAGCACCTAACTCGCTATTTGCAAAAGCTCGATGACACAGAAAAATGGCAACAAGCTAAGACGGCATGGAATAACACTTGCGATCAGTACATTCAAAAACTCACAGACCAACTCACCGTCAGCGCCAAGGCATTGAGCCAAGGCATAAAAACGCAACAACAAGGTAAAGCAAAGCTGCAAAGCATGGTGCAAAAAGACATGCCTTTAACACCGGAACAATTGAGCGATTCCATCTGGGGTCATCGCAATGAATCATTACTTGGCGACATGCGAATGAGCTTAATTAACCAATTGCAAGCGGAGCAATTACCCTTCCTGCCTTTTAGTAAACGGTTAGACGCTGCCGCTGAAAACTCAGCATTGATCATTAAGCAACAACTGGAAGATGCAACCACAGCAGCAATGGCGAAGCCCGGCACTGCACTACAACGCTTCTTCTATAAACTTACCGACACCCTTAGCTGGCTATTACCGCTTGCCGCTGCTGGCTGGGCAGTGTTTCATGTAGCCATGACATTTCTCCATGGCACTCAAGGTGAGAAAGCCTTTCTCGGGATCAATTTTGCCATTCATAGTGGGCTGCTAATGGGTCTTTCATGGCTAATACCGTGGCTGCTCAAACGGCGCTTAAAACCTTCTTTATTTAGCGCGATTCATCGTGGGTTAAATGCAGGCATTGCTACGGGCAAAACTGCGCTGCAAACAGACTTAAAATCCATCTGGCAAGAAACGTTAGATGATAAACAGGTAACCACCGAAACCATCCAGTCTCTAGAAAAAGAATTTACCCAACTCAAAACCAATGCGCATCAGCAAGTTGGGCAATACGTTAGTCACCGCTAAACGCTATACAAGTAGACGATGAACCGCCCTCAATGTTACGGTGCGCGGACTCAAATTTAACTTAATAAAACTGTTATGGAAATTTCTAAAGATAAAGTCGCCATCCTTGATTACGTGCTTAAAGATGATGAAGGTCTGGTTATTGATCAATCTAGCAATGGCGAATTTGCTTATCTCGCAGGATCTGGTGGCATTATCCCCGGTCTGGAAGGCGCGCTGGAAGGCAAAAAATCTGGCGATGAACTGAGTGTAACGGTCACGCCAGAAAATGGTTATGGAGAAATTGATCCTGCCGGAATTCAGGAAATCCCAAAAGACATGTTTCCTGAGGACATGGAAGTTGAGCCGGGCATGCAGTTTGAAGCCCAATCACCGGCGGGTGAAATGATGGTTTTGACGGTTAAAGCCGTTAACGGTGATACGGTAGTTGCAGACGCAAACCATGAGCTAGCGGGTAAAACTTTGCATTTTGATGTGAAAATTATTGAGGTGCGTGAAGCTTCTACCGTGGAGTTGGAGCACGGGCACGTCCATGGCCCCGGTGGGCATCACCACTAAATCCTTGCTGTAGGAGCGGCAAGGCGTCGCTCCTACAACTTTAATTTTGTGTAATAAACATCCCCGGGGAAATGCTCGACTTTTTCGTTGCTTAAAAGCGGGGTATTTTGAGTCAATACCAAGATACCCTTCGACAAGCTCAGGATGAACGAACATCTCAGCGTTCCTCCTGAGCTTGTCGAAGGATGACATTCCATAGTCTTTTCACGCCCCAAGTGGTGGGGAATGATACCCTCAGAGATTAATATCTTGCTTTAGTTGCCGAGCAATAAAATCAATAATGGTGGCTGATTGAGTGGCTTCGAAACAGCTTTTAAATACAGCTCGATGTCCACGATAACAACGGTGTAAATCCCCCTTCCCTGAGAGCGGATGATACTCAACTCTGGAAATCTCTGAGAAAAAACTTAAATCATCCAAACTATTATAAGCATCGCGGCGAAACGCATAGATGAGTGCATCTATTTTTTTAGCTGATTGTAATTCCCTTTCCTGATCCTTTCTAAACTGTTGCCACTGCTGATTTCTTCTGGATTTAACTCCGGAAAATGCGGGGGAAAAAGCGATAACTGAATTGACTAAATTTGGGTTAGACGCTTCAATCATCAACGATGCCCAACCACCAGCAGAATGACCCACTAGAAAAATATTGTCAGCGACAACGCCTAAATCAGTAAAACGTTTTACTACCGAAACAATCTCATTAATTCGATAACGTATTTTTAGATTATATGGAGTATCTTCAGTTTTTTGCAGTCCTTTAATACGTGAGCAAAATGCGTAAACGACAACATCTTTCTCAGCAATCTTTTTCCCAGCCAGCGACCTGACAACCGAAGGCATACCACCTGCCAAAAAGGAGCTATTTGGAAAACACGGGTCAGTAGTATCTTCTGAGGTTGAACCGTGATTGTAGATCAGGAGTATTTTATTCTGCGGATTTTCAATCTCCAGAGGATGACTATTAAGCGCCAAAGAAGGTTTAATAAATTGGCTTTTTTTAACGGCAGAGCAGCCACTCATTAGTAGCAAAAAAACCAAAGTCATTCCGGCGCAGGCCGGATGGCCTAAAAAACCAACGGTGTTCAAGCGCAAACGAGTACCGCGCTGAGAGTGGAAGCTATAGTGAGGGAAAGCTGATTTGAGTCACTCATGTAATATCCGAGCTAGCTTAATACAAGTAATCCGTAGCCTACATCACCGGCTGTTTTTTGTCGCTCGAAACTCCATCCATCGGGTAACACCGGCACTGCTTGTTTTGGGTATTCGATATAAATTTTGGTGGCTTCATCAACATTATCGCTGCGCTCTAATGCTTCCAGAGTCTGCGCCATTAATTCGCTATCAAAAGGGGGATCGAGAAAAACCAGGTCGAACTGGTGCTGAAATTTATCCAGATAAGCCTCTGCGGAACCTTGCCAGATAATAATCCGCTCTGTTTCAAGACTGGCCGTTTGTTTTTGTAACTGACGTACGGTTGCTGCGTTTAAATCTACCATCACAACCAACTCTGCACCACGTGAGGCTGCTTCAAAACCCAGCGCACCAGAACCTGCAAATAAATCCAGGCAATGCGCGCCTTCGATATCATATTGCAGCCAGTTAAATAGTGTTTCGCGCAGACGATCACCGGTGGGGCGCAATCCATCTGCCGGATAAAATTCTATTTTTTTACCACGCCATCGACCCGAGATAACTCTTATCGAGGATGTGCCTGAGATTTTAGTCTTAACCTTGTTCTCCACCAACAATCACAGTAATAAAATTCTCTGGCTTTACGTGACGTTTGTAAGCATCGAGTAACGTTGGTTTATCAATTGCTTCTATTTTGCTGGTAAAAGTATCCAGATAATCCAGTGGCATATCGTAAAAACCAATCACTGCAAGATATTGAACAATGTCTGAATTACTCGCTATGCGTAGCGGAAACCCTCCGGTGATGTTTTTCTTTGATTCGTTTAGCTCTTTATTAGTGGGGCCTGATTTAAGATACTTGTTAATTTCTTCAATCGACACTTTTACCGCTTCTTCTACCTGACTGCCACGTGTTTGCAAACCAATAATGTAGGGGCCAGCACTCGCCATTGGGGAGAAATAACTATAAATAGAATAAACAAATCCTCGCGCATCACGCACTTCTTTAGACAAGCGCGAGGATAATCCAGCACCACCTAATGGATGGTTTGCCAAATACAATGCAAAGTAATCAGGGTGACCGCGCTCTATTCCCGGCGAACCAATAAACACATGCGCCTGTTTAGAAGGAAAAGGAATGACAATTCGCTGAGATTTTTCAAGCCGCTTTACTGCAGGTATTTTTGGCGCAGCCTCACCTTTTTTCAAACCACTGCTGATTCGCTCCGCCAATGATTTTGCTTTTGCTTTATCAATATCACCGGTCATTGCAATTAATCCATTCGCCGCAACAAATGTTTTCTGGTAAAACTTTTTTAGCTGTGGAATTGAAAGCGCAGTAACTGATTCCTCAGTACCACTGGAGGGCTGAGCATAAGGATGATCGCCGTACATCGCTTTATAAAATGCTTTAGTGGCAATGCTACCGGGGCGAGCTAGCTGCGCTTTAAGGCCGATTAAAGTTTGTTTTTTCAAGCGTTTAAAATCTGTTTCTGGAAAATCCGGCTTCCACAAAACTTTGGTAAAGGTATCTAACGCAGGATCAAGATATTCTTTGGCTGACAAAGAACGTAATGACATAAATGCCATATCACGTAATGAACCCTGCCCAAATTGCGCGCCGACATCTTCAAAAGAACGAGAGATATCGTCTGCGCTCATGCCGTCCGCACCTTGTGACATCATGGCGTTGGTTAATTTAGCCAACCCTGGGGTATCACCATCGTAGGCGCTGCCACCGGCAAAAGTTAAGCGAATATCAATCATGGGCAACTCGGCAGCAGGGACGAAATACACATCCATACCGTTTTTGGTTTGCCAATGCTGAATTTCAGGTGCTGCAATCGCGGTAGAAGAAATCATCCAGCCGAAAGCCAGAGAAATAAATATAAATAGAGTTTTAAACATAATGACTAAGTCCGTTTTAACTGGTTTTTAACAAGTTATTTTAAGCAGTATGAAACCAGAGTTCTATGAAGCTGGCGTTTCTTTTTTAGCTGGCTTGTCGCTACTCGATTGAATCTCCTGAGGGAGTAGTTCAGCCACTGTTTTGTGCTTATCAATGAGATATTTTTTGGCAACATCGCGAACCTGTTCCGCCGTGACTGCCGCAATCTTCGCCTCATATTCATCGACAAACTTCCAGCCAAGCCCGACCGTTTCAAGCATACCGAGCTGATTAGCCATGTGGCTGACAGAATCTCGCTGAAAAACTTCATTGGCGATTACCTGCGCTTTTACGCGAGCGAGTTCGGATGGGTCGGCCAAATCAGTTTGCAGCATAGTGACCTGCTCTTTAAGTGCGGCTTCTACATCGGCAATGGTGTGTGCTTCCGTAGGGTTTGCTTCCATCAGAAACAATGACTGATGTCGTGAGGCGAGGCTATAACCAACACCGGTCGAGGCTGCGATTTCATCTTTGCGAATTAAGTTCTTGGTTAGACGTGAGCTGGCGCCGCCATCAAGAATCCCTGCAAGCACTTCCAGCGCGTACGGTTCCCACTTATCGTCTGCGGTATTCAAAACAGGGACGGAATAGCCAATCAGCACATAGGGTACTTTTGCAGGTGCTTGAATCTTGATTCTACGCTCACCACGCTGAGGCGTTTCAGCACGCAGCTTGGCAACGGGAAGCTCACCCGCTTTGAGTGGGCCAAAATACTGTTTTGCCAGTGCCAGCACTGCTTTAGGATCAACATCGCCAACAACGACAAGCGTTGCATTGTTAGGCGCGTAATACGTGTCGTACCACTTTTGCAGGTCTTCGACCTTGAGCGTATCGAGGTCTTCCTGCCAGCCAATAACCGGATGATGGTAAGGGCTGTTGAGGAAAGCGACTGCATTGAAACGCTCGTAAGTGAGTGATTCTGGATTATCTTCGGTGCGCATAAACCGCTCTTCTTTCACCACCTCAAGTTCCTTTTTAAACTCTTCTGGCAGCAATTTGAGGTTACGCATGCGATCAGCTTCTAGCTTGAACGCAATTTCCAGCCGGTCTGAACCCATATATTCATAGTAGGCCGTGTAATCGCGGCTGGTGAAGGCATTCTTCTGACCGCCGTTTTCACTGACTATTTCGGAAAAACGCCCAGCTGGGATAGTCTCGGTGCCTTTAAACATCATGTGTTCAAGCACATGAGAAACACCGGTGATACCGCTATGCTCATTCCCCGAACCCACTTTGTACCAGACCTGCGTAATCGCCACGGGCGCGCGATGATCAGGTCGCACGAGTACTTTCATACCGTTATCCAGCATGAATTCGTGCACGCTGGACTCTTTTGCCTGCGTTAAATAAGGTAAAAATAGAGTGACGAGTATCAAAACTCTTATAAACTGGCTAATTCGCATAATGTCCGTTGATCTCCGTAGTGATAGCATTGCAGTCCGAAACAATAGACTAACCTAGATATGTTTGGATTCAAGAAAAAGAAGTCACATTCTGACGAAAAACCTGAAAAACCTGAAAAATTAGCCGTCGATGAAGCTGTCGAGGCGATTGATCAGCCAGATATCGAGCAAGCACCAACCAATGTATCAGCCGCTGAACCGCCTCAAACTGACGAGTCGGTTGAAACAACCTTGCACAATGATACGCCGGCAGACATAGAACAGATCCCCGCTGCCCCGAAAAAGCCCAAGCGGAACCTGTTTGGTTTTCTAAAGAAACAGCAGCCGGAGCCGGAGGCGGCTCCTCTCACCAAGATTCCTCCGGTTGAACCACAACCGCAGCCTCAACCTCCGTCAACAAAATATAAATACGCCGCTGAAAATACCGCCGTTGATGAGACCCTACCTGCATCTGTAGAACCAAAAGACCTGCAAGTTGGGGAAGCAACACAAGAAATTGATCAACCCACTGCTGAGGAATTAATTCAAGCGCAGGTGGTTGAAACGCCTCAGGCAGAGAGCGCGGTTGAAGAAGCAGAAGAGCTCACAGATCCAACCATGGAAATCCCTGAGATCGAGATTCCGGCAGAGCCACAGGCTGTAGAAGTAGAGGTCGATGTAGACCCTGCCCCGGATGAATCAGAAGAATCCTTACTCCCGCCAACCGAGCATGACATTAGTCAACCTGTTGATTTGGAAGCAGAAGATACACCTGAGGAAACATCAGCGGAAACATTCTCCGAAAATGAGGACGCTACATCGGAGGAAACAACACCGGCTGAAGCAGCGCTTTCAGAGACCGAGCAAGAAGAAGCGAAACAGGGGTTTTTCAAACGCTTACGCAGTGGTTTATCCAAAACTGGCAGTAACATTACCGGTGGCATGGGCGATTTGGTGCTGGGTAAGCGCGAGATTGATGATGAGCTGTTTGAAGAACTGGAAACACGTTTATTAATGGCGGATGTGGGTATCGAAACCACCACTCAGATTATTGATTCACTGAACAAACGCGTAAAACGCAAAAATATGACCGATGCTGACGCGCTCTACGGAGCGTTGGCAGATGCCATGCAGGAAACGCTCGAACCTTGCAGTATTCCGTTAATCATTGATCAAACTCAGCAGCCGTTTGTGATTTTGGTGATTGGCGTTAACGGTGCTGGCAAAACCACCACCATCGGCAAATTAGCAAAGAACTTTCAAGATGGCGGCTTTAGCGTGATGCTCGCCGCTGGTGACACCTTCCGTGCTGCTGCCGTGGAGCAGCTCACCGTTTGGGGTGAACGCAATGATGTTCCTGTTATCGCTCAGGGTACAGGCGCGGACAGTGCTTCGGTTATTTTTGACGCGTTACAAGCGGCGAAAGCCCGCAACATTGATATCCTCATAGCGGATACCGCTGGCAGACTGCACACCCAGGACAACTTGATGGAAGAGTTGAAAAAGGTGAAGCGTGTGCTCGGTAAAATCGACGGCGGCGCACCCCATGAAACACTCTTGGTGCTGGACGGCGGAACTGGGCAGAACGCTCTCAAGCAGGGTGAATCGTTCCATGAAGAAATTGGCGTAACGGGACTGGCTATTACCAAACTCGATGGCACTGCCAAAGGCGGCGTACTGTTTGCGATGGCAAACAAGCTTGGCCTCCCAATTCGCTACATCGGTGTTGGCGAAGGTATTGAAGACCTGCGCGTTTTTAATGCAGAAGACTTTGTTCATGCGCTGGTTTCCCCTGACGACGACGCACCACAGTAATGATTGAGTGCCGCTATCTGGGAAAACGCTATGCCGACGGGCAGAGCGCACTCAGCGATATCAATCTCAATATCGAACGCGGTGAACTGGCGTTTCTCACCGGACATTCCGGCGCAGGCAAAAGTACGCTGCTGCGGCTGATCGCGCTGATCGAACGACCCACGCGCGGCAGTCTCAAAGTCAACGGACACGATCTTGCCAAACTCCCAGACCTGAGCATTCCACGCTATCGCAGAAACATCGGTATGATTTTTCAGGATCATCGCCTACTGCCTGACCGCAATGTGTTTGAGAATGTCGCCCTACCGTTACGAATTACGGGAGCTGATTCCAAACTGGTCGCTCGCAGAACCCGTGCTGCGCTGGATAAAGTCGGGCTACTGAAAAAGGAAAAATCCACGCCCACGGCGCTCTCTGCGGGGGAACAACAACGCGTTGGCATCGCCCGCGCCATCGTTAATCGTCCAACGATTTTGCTGGCAGATGAACCTACCGGCAATCTCGATCCAAAACTCTCTGCTGAGATCATGCAGTTATTTCTAGATTTCAACCGCGTCGGTGTGACCGTGCTGGTCGCCTCGCATGATCAATCATTGGTTCACCGCTTTGGTGAGCGTGTCATCGAACTCAAGCAGGGGAGCTTGATGGCATGAAGCCTCGTCGCAGCCAAAAGCCCACATCCGTGTGGGCTGAACAACTCAAGGCATGGGCTCGTCAGCACCTCGACGCGGCGAAAAAGGCTCTGGGCTATTACCAGCAAACGCCCATTACCAGCTTGCTCACGCTGATCTCAATAACCGTCGCCCTCGCCGTCCCTGCAACCCTATATTTGGGAGCCAGCAGCTTCTCCGCACTGTTCGATTTCCAAGAGCCAAGGCAAATTACCGCTTACATGAAGCTGGATATTGAGGGCAATCGGCTAACCGAAATCGCCGACCAGTTCCAGCGCCGTCCCGATATCGAAAAAGTCGACATCATCACCCGCGAGCAAGCGCTCAAAGAATTCCGCGAAAGCACCGGTATGGACGCCGCGCTCGACTTACTCAAAGAAAACCCTTTGCCAGCGGTACTCGTCATCCACCCTGCTGAATATCTGCAAGCAATCGAATCAATTCGCGCACTCAGCCAAGAGATTGAACAATCCGGCGGCGTAGAGCAAGTGAGTATTGATGCCGACTGGCTAAGTAAATTATTCGCACTCGGAGCCAGCTTGCGCAAACTCGTCTGGCTGGCGGGACTGGCGCTGGCAGCCACGGTTATTTTGCTAATCCATTACAGTCTGCGCTCCGAAATCATCAAGCGCCGTGAAGAGATTCAAGTCGTAAAACTGGTCGGGGGCAGCCCTGCATTCGTGCAACGCCCCTTCATCTACTTTGCCGTTATTCTAGGATTCGTCGGAGCCGTTCTCGCGCTACTCACCGTCAAACTGGTTTCCTTGAGCATGATGCCAATGATCAAAGAACTCTCAGCGCTCTACGGCAAACCCTTTAATGTAGACATGACCGCAGATTTCTCATTCACCGTCATCGCGCTGTCAATTATTCTCAGCATCGCCGCCGCACTACTCACCATTCGCTCACTTCTCAAGCATATCGAAATGGAAAGATCATGAAAATCGACCAAAGCAAACTCGATAAAATCGTCTTCCAATCACGCAAATACCAAGCTGAGCGAGCCACAGGCTATCGCGAAAAAGCCCTTAAACTATATCCTTGGATTTGTGGCCGATGCAGCCGCGAATTCACCCCTAAAAACCTCCGGGAACTGACCGTTCACCACCGCGATCACGATCACGACAACAACCCTGCCGACGGCAGTAACTGGGAGCTGCTATGCCTCTATTGCCACGACAACGAGCATCAAAGGTTTGAAGAGTATCTCGCCTCCGAAGGCATCTCGATAGCCTCCGAAAACAGCGAAAAAGAAGGCGTTAAACAGAACCCATTTGCTGATTTAAAAGCCATGATGTCAGGAAAAAAGGATTAACTGCTTAGAATCAGTTTAATTTCCCAGTGGATTCAAGATTTGCAACCGGTTAAAGACAGAAAGCCCATCCTGCATATCTTCTGAATATACAACGGTACAATCATTATTGAGAGCACTGGCAATAACGAGGCTATCCCAAAATGAAAATTGAAAGTTTTTTCTCAACGTAGACCCTAGCAATAAGTCGTCACTACTCTGATCAACAACCGTGTGCGACGAAATAAACCCCACTAAGAAGTCATGCAAAAAAGCATTATCTTTATTAGCCTTACGTAATAAATTGCTACTGATTTCGTTGACGACTTGAGTACTCACTACAATTTCTGACGTAATATCTTCTAGAAACACAACCGCCTGTTGATGCTTGTTCTCATCATTTTTGCTGTGTATTAACGCATACAGCCAAATATTGGTGTCGATTAAACACCTATCTTTCATTGACTTCATCTCTACTCATTGGCTGAAAAGTATCTAGCTCAACAGGATTTTTAACATACGTATCCAGAAACTCCTGTCGTGCCTTAATCTGTTGCTTTTCTAATATAATCAGCGCCTTCAACGCATTGTGAATAAGCTCTTTTTTGGTTTTCACGACTGACAACTGCATGGCTTCTGCAACCAGAGCATCATCAAGCACAATATTAGTACGCATAAAGCCTCCTATGTGTATTTCCATACACATAGTAACATCTGAGAACTACAGGCACAAAACCGAGCATGCACATCACGACACTGATGGAAATTACTCAACTGGAATCTACTAATTTGCTGCTCTATCATACGTGCAGAAAATCTCCTAGCGAATGAAAGCAAGTGCAAAATAAAACCGTTAACCTATGAAACAAAAAACCCTTTTCGCTCTCGACTTTGATGGCGTCATTTGT
>CAZUAW010000021.1:0-17754 GCA_964618535.1 uncultured Thiotrichales bacterium | reverse complement strand
TAAATGCTATTGCATTAAGTTTAAGGGAATGACACAGAATCTTGAACACTACCCTCGAGTGGGGACTCGAGACCGTAGAACTATTTGGGTAAAAGGCGATCGGAAGTCCGACCGTCGCTACTGCGATACCCTGCAAGTCTGATTTAGCAATCTCAAGGTAAGCCATCCTTACCATTCTTGCAAGCGGTATCTGCAGTTCTGTGTTCTCGGGCATAACAGAATGGTGAATACCTTGAAACGAGCTTGCTCATTTCCAAAGAGTGTTTTCGTTCGTGCCTATGCACGCTTCCGACTCGGACGCTGGGAGCACGTATGTCAGCACTGCCGAAGCCTGCCGGGTTAACGGGAGTCTAAAGTTATTGGAAGACCGCCCGGTTAATCTGGGCGGTCTGTGATTAAGCTCTTTGCTACAAGCATTAGCACAATGCGCTGAACATCCAGCATTCGCTAGCCACATCCGAAGACTGGAGCCAGCCCCAATCTAAATTTACTTCCTTTGAAAAGTGAGCTTCTGAGGCAACCAAATAAGAAGTTCCCAATAAGTCATTAACAAATACTCATCTATCTCATTGGAAAATATGGTGGGCCCGGTAGGACTTGAACCTACGACCGATCGATTATGAGTCGAGTGCTCTAACCAACTGAGCTACGGGCCCGATGTGTGAGTTACAGATTGGAGATTGTGGGAGAGGATACGCCACTCCCACGGGGAATTAATGCTCGAGGTCGAGAAAACTACGTAGCATGTCAGACCTTGAGGGGTGACGCAGCTTGCGCAGCGCTTTTGCTTCTATCTGACGTATTCGTTCACGGGTGACGTCGAACTGTTTACCTACTTCTTCAAGTGTGTGATCGGTGTTCATGCCAATGCCAAAGCGCATTCTGAGGACTTTGGCTTCACGACTGGTGAGTGAGCCTAGTACACCAGTGGTAGCTTCTCCAAGACTGGTGTTGGTGGCGGAATCCACGGGGGATTCTGCATTACCGTCTTCGATAAAATCACCAAGATGCGAATCTTCATCATCGCCAATGGGTGTTTCCATTGAGATAGGTTCTTTGGCAATTTTCAGTACCTTGCGAACTTTATCTTCCGGCATTTCCATGCGAATAGACAGTTCTTCAGGCGTTGGGTCACGACCTTTTTCTTGCAACATCTGACGGGAGATCCGATTCAGTTTGTTGATGGTTTCAATCATGTGAACCGGGATACGAATTGTTCGCGCCTGATCCGCAATAGAGCGGGTAATCGCCTGACGAATCCACCAGGTTGCGTAGGTGGAGAACTTATAGCCACGACGATATTCAAATTTATCAACCGCTTTCATCAGGCCGATGTTGCCTTCCTGAATTAAATCGAGAAATTGCAGGCCGCGATTGGTATATTTTTTAGCGATAGAAATTACCAAACGCAAATTGGCTTCGACCATTTCCTTTTTCGCGCGGCGTGCTTTGGCTTCGCCGATGGACATTTTGCGGTTAATTTCTTTGAGCTCGGAAATTTCCAGATTGGTTTCTTTATGGATCTTCTTCAGCGAATTTTGCAGCGCCTGGACATCGGCTTTTTTATGACTCACATCTTTTGCGTAAGCATGGTCAGAATGAATATAGCCATCCAGCCAATCAAGATTCGTTTCATTTTCGCGAAAGTTGGTAATGAATTCTTTGCGTGGCATTTTAGCTTCACCAACACAGATTTTCATGATTTCACGCTCCAGCGTACGAACACTGGAGACGGTCTTGTGCAGGCCGCCAATCAATGCTTCAAGCGCTTTAGGGGCGAGTTTTAACTCAACGAAACAAACGGATAACTCATCAAGAAGCGTTTCCCTTTTTTCATGTGATTTTGCAGCCATCGCTTTATCAAACTGTTTGCGAATGATAGCGAGCCGTTCGCGGGCTTCTTCAATGGTCGGTCCAGTTGGAGTGTTGTCTTCCTTTTTCGCTTCCTTATCTTCTTTACTGGCAGGAGGTGCCGGAGGAGGAATGGGGCTATCGTCTGTGGGGTCGATAAAGTTGACGATGAGATCAGTCAGACGCATTTCTTCGGCATCGACTTTATCCCATTTCTCCAGCAGTCCATGGATAGCTGGGGGGTAATGCGTTAATGCGCGACGTACTTGTAACAACCCGTCTTCAATCCGTTTGGCAATTTCAATTTCACCTTCGCGAGTAAGCAGCTCTACAGTACCCATTTCACGCATATACATACGTACTGGGTCGGTCGTGCGGCCAAATTCTGAAGCTACATTAGCAAGTGCAGCGGCGGCTTCTTCAGCGGCTTCTTCGTCTGATTCGACATTGTCGTCGGTCATGGCAAAAGCATCTCTATCGGGTGCTTTTTCAACGACCTTAATACCCATGTCGTTGATCATGTTGACGATATCTTCAACCTGTTCAGCTGCCACAATGGAATCGGGCAGGTGATCATTAACCTCAGAATAAGTCAGGTAACCCTGCTCTTTGCCTCGGCTGATTAGTTCCTTTAATTTAGATTGTTCTGCTGTTTGATTCATCTAGCGATACTTTTTGCGTGCAAAAAAGAGCCGGCGATTATATCCGCATAAGATGCGTTGCGCCAGCATTGTGAAGTCTATCCGGTGATAATATTTACATGTTGCTATTATTATGCCCTGGGTTCGCCCCAATAGTATTCGCCTAAACGACTTGATTAATATTTATCCTATTGACTTTAAAGGGAAAAAATAAATTTCCCCCACCCTATCTCGGATACTAAGCTTTAAAGTGTAAGCCGGTATAAGCCTTTGAAAAATCCAGTCTTTGATATGGCCGGTTTGTTTCTACCTGAAGCAGATTTTTTATTGAAAAATCCGCCAATTCCCAAAAGTATAGTAGATTCAAATTTTGTTGCCAGAAGTTAGCCCTTACGCGTTAACAGCGACTTTAATTCGAGTTTTTCTTCTGCACTAAGTTCAGAACTTTCTGAGTGATGTAGTAATTCGCTAAGCCGTTGCTGCGTACATTGCTGCAACAGCTGCTGAATCGAATCTTCGAACAATGTGGGCCAGATTGCCTCTTCTGCACTGGGTGGCTGCCACATCACTAACTGATCTATCGCATCAGTATATTCTGATTTACGAAAGCGTTCGACTAGCTGACCTGATTTCAGTTCCGAGTTGGCACTGATTATTTTTTGTAGAGCAGCCAGTAACTCACCTCCGGGCAATGATTTCAGTGTATTGAGTGTTTGCGGCTGAAGGTTTGCAACAAGCTCCGGATGCTGTAGCAGAGCGGCAATCGCTAGGCGCATCGGCGTCATTTGAATGGTTTGATGCCGAGGAATCGCTTGTGCTCGTGTATGCGTAACAGGCTTTTTAATGTGCGTTAGTTGTGCCAATGCCGCTTCAAGCTGACTGCGCAGAAGCTGAGCGTTGAGTCCTTGCAGTAACTTCTCCGCTTCAAGATTAAGACTGGCACGACCTTCCATAGTGGCGGTGTTGTGCTTTCTTTTCAGCGTGGTAATTAAATATTGTGACAATGGAACCGCGTTGGCGACTGCCTGACGAAATGCGCTAACACCTTCTCGCCGGACGTAGGAATCGGGATCATCCGCGTCAGGCAGGAAAAGAAATTTTAGCGCGTGACCATCGCGGATAACGCCGAGCGCTTGAGTAACCGCTCTCCAGGCTGCTTTTTTACCCGCTCGATCTCCATCGAAACAAAAGACCAGCTCATTAACACCACCCCGTAGTAGCAACCGAAGGTGATCTGGGGTAGTCGCTGTTCCGAGTGTGGCAACAGAATTTTTTATCCCCGCCTGGGCCAGCGCAACAACATCCATATAGCCTTCTACAATGATGAAGTGATCTAACCGAGTAACCGCTTTGCGAGCTTCATAGAGACCATAGAGTGTATTGGATTTGTTGAAAACCGGGGTTTCAGGAGAATTAAGATACTTGGGCTCATCATTGCCAATAATTCTGCCACCAAACGCGCAAATCTGACCACGATGATTGAGAATTGGAAACATGACTCTGTCGCGAAATTTATCATATCGACGACCTTGTTCATTTTGACTGATCAATCCAGCTTTAAGCAGCATTGATTGAGGGTGCTTTTTAGCCAAAGCGCTAATGAGTTCATCCCAACTTTCAGGCGCGTAGCCGAGTATAAAATCACGTGCGATTTCACCGCTTAAGCCTCTTTTTTTGAGGTATTCAATGGCGATGGGATGCTTTTTGAGCCGTCGCTGAAAAAACTCAGCAGCATCTTTAAGTGCATCAAAAATGGGTTGGTTATCTACTTTGTGCTCAGGACTAGAACCTGCTTCTCTGGGAACATCCAGACCAATGTTCTCCGCCAGGGATTCGATTGACTCAACAAAGCTTAGGTTTTCATACTCCATCAAGAAACTAATAGCGCTGCCATGCGCACCGCATCCAAAGCAATGATAAAACTGTTTTTGAGGGCTAACAGTGAACGAGGGTGTTTTTTCGTTATGGAATGGACAGCAGGCTGAAAATTCTCGACCCTGTTTTTTCATGGGTACGCGCTGCTCTATTACCTGGACGATATCAACCTTACCCAGTAAATCATCGATAAAGGTTTGAGGAATTAGTCCACTCATAAGTCTGTCAGGATTCTAGCGTTTTCAGCAAAGCTTCTTCCGGATAATCACCTGTAACTACTGCACTGCCAATTTCTTTCAAAAGAATCAGCCGTAGTTCGCCATTCTGAACTTTCTTATCTACCGCCATCAGTTGCATGAATTGGTCGGTTGTCATCGATTCTGGCGCTGAGGTAGGTAGCTTGGCCTTTTCTATCAAGCTTTTTGTTCGCGAGACGTCATCAGCGGACAGCCAGCCCATTTTTGCGGACATTTGGGCCGCCATCAACATCCCACAACCCACTGCTTCCCCGTGTAGCCAATTGCCATATCCCATGGCTGTTTCAACAGCATGACCGAATGTATGGCCTAAATTAAGCAGTGCGCGTTGGCCTGTTTCCTTTTCATCGGCAGCGACCACATCGGCTTTTATTTCACAGGATCTATGAATGGCATAAGCCAATGCATCCTTGTCACGGTTTTGCAGTTTGGCAATATTGGTTTCTAGCCAGGTGAAAAAAGGCGCATCGATAATTAGACCATATTTAATGATTTCAGCCAGCCCCGCATTAAGCTGTCGATCATCTAGCGTATCTAACGTGTTGGTATCAATAATTACTGCACGGGGCTGGTGGAATGCACCTATCATATTCTTGCCAAACGGATGATTGACGCCCGTCTTTCCGCCAACGGATGAGTCTACTTGTGCGAGTAACGTGGTGGGAATCTGAATGAATGATACGCCGCGCTGATAGGCTGCTGCGGCAAAACCGCACATATCACCCACCACTCCGCCACCAAGCGCGATCAGGCAAACATCCCGGCCAAATTTATTCTCCAGCAGTGCGGTAAAAATCTGATTTAGGACACCCAAAGACTTGTGTTCTTCACCATCGGGCAAAATGCAGCTTGCATACTTGTAGCCTCTTGCATCCAGATGTCGGGTGACGCGCTCAAGATAGAGTGGAGCGACGGTTTCATTACTAACCAGCATGACTGTCTGGTTTGGAATGTGTTGGCTTAGAAGCGCTTCTAGATCGAGAGAGCCGGCGTCAATATAGATGGGGTAGCTGCGCTCGCCCAATTCAAGGTTTAGGGTTGTCATTCGCTTACTATACGGAGCCAACCACAATTTTTCACCCTTGAGACAAATCGCTTCTCACAGAAATAGCCCCAGCATCACCTAGCGCCAGTTTTCTTGCTGGAAGGCGTCCAGAATTTTACGTTTAATAGAGTGCATGTGACCTCGATCAGTATCAATCTGCTTATCTGCAATGTCTGCGTATAACGGATCACGTTCGATGGCTAATTGTTTCAATTTAGCAGCAGGATCTGCCACCTGGAGCAACGGACGGTTTTCGTCTTTTGAGGTTCGTTTGAGTTGTTGCTTGGTAGACACTTGCAGGTGAACCACAAAACCCCGTGCCGCCAGATGTTTGCGATTTTCTGGCTTGAGGATGGCACCGCCGCCTGTGGCTAGAACGATTTTTTTGCGCTGAGTGAGCGCATCAATTATCTCGCATTCGCGCTCTCGAAAGCCAGTTTCGCCTTCATAATAAAAAATCGTTGGAATATCGACGCCGGTAGACTCTTCAATAACCCGGTCACTATCAATAAACTCATAACCTAAGGCAACAGCAACCAGTTTTCCGATTGAAGTTTTACCGGCGCCCATCGGGCCAATCAAAAACAAGCGATCCTTCATCAATGGAGGTTATCCGCGAAGATTAAGAGCTGCCAGCTTACCCCTTTCAGCCTAGAAAAATCAGTCTGGGCGCGAAAAACACGCTTCTCAGGATAAGTATGAGCCCTTATTGAATATTCAGATTGCTATCGAGAATCTTCGGCGTCACAAAAATCAGCAATTCAGATTTATCATTTCGCTCCAGTTCGCGTCTAAACAATTTCCCTATAAATGGCAGGTCGCCCAGAAATGGAATAGAGCGAGAATTTTCAGCCGAAGTTTCTTCAAAAATTCCGCCAAGTACAATGGTTTGACCATTCTCAACTAGCACTTGAGTTTCAATTTCCCGAGTATCAATACTGGGAATACCGTTAAATATTGCACCAACACTGTCGCGACTGACTGAGAGCTCCATATTGATTCGATTATCTTTAGTGATATGCGGGGTCACTTCAAGACTCAACACAGCTTTCTTGAACGCAATATTGGTTGCGCCACTGGAGGTGGCTTCCTCATAAGGAACTTCAACACCTTGTTCGATGCGTGCTTTGCGCTTATTCGAAGTGATGATTCTGGGACTGGCGACAATTTCTGCTCGATCTTCCACCTGCGCTGCCGACAACTCAAGATCAAGTTGTGCGCCGAGCGGGATTTTTGCCAAATTAAACCCAATGGTACCTGCTGGGCTGGTGGCTCCAAGGGCAACATTAAAATCGGTACCAATGATTTCATTCGCGTTAGTACTTCGATTTCCACCTGAAAATGCCACACCTAACTCATGGGTAAAACGATCACTTGCGGTGACAATACGCGCTTCGATCAACACTTGTCGAACAGAAACATCAAGCTTGGCAATCAGCGAACGAACTTCATCAATCTTAGCGGGCGTATCCTGAACCAAAAGACTATTGGTGCGCTTATCAACAGTGACAGTACCGCGCTCTGACAGTATCGAATTATCACCACTACCCGATTTAATCAAGCTCGCCATGTCTTTAGCATCGGCATAGTTGAGTGCAATAATTTCAGTGCGCAAAGTCACCAGCTGCTCAACCTGTGCGGTTGCTTCCTGGTCGGCTTTTTCACGGGAGCGTATATTTTTGGCCGTATCGACGTATAGCACATTGCCTTGCTGACGTTTATCTAGCCCTTGTGTTCTCAAAATAATCGCTAGCGCCTGATCCCAAGGCACATCTTTTAGTCGCAAAGTAATTTCACCACGGACGGCATCACTAACCACCACATTCAAACCGGTAAAATCAGCAATCAATTGGAGCACAGAGCGTACTTCGATAGATTGAAAATTCAGTGACAATCGATCACCAGAATAGGTGATTTCTTTCTTCTTCTTGGCTAACGCCTGGCTTTTTGAAACTGGACGAATTTCAACCGTGTAGGTGTCATTGGACTGGTAAGCAATTTGACTAAAATCGCCCTTAGCTGAAATAACAATTGAAGAACTGTTGCCGGAAGAGCGCGCATCAATTGTAGAAACCGGGGTAGCAAAATCGACCACATCCATTCTTCGCTGCAAACCAGGCGCAAGGTCAGCGCCTTTGAAACTTACGATAATTTTGCTGCCCTGCTGCTGGATATCAATCGGCATGCGAGTATCGGATAGCTTGATTATCACTCTGCCAGCCCCACCTTCGCCGCGGCGAAAATCGATATTGCTAACACCAAAACCGCTAGCTGTCATAGCTTGGGCTGCAACATCATAGGTTGCGTAGGATGCGGTCTCCTCAGGATCAGCAGAACCATTGTGAACATCGGCGGCAGGGGTAATCGCCTGACGATTTTTTGACGCCAGCGTTAAAATCAGTTCGTTTCCACTGACGCTGGTTTCATACCCCATCATTTCGGACAAATTAATTACCAGACGAGTTCGATCCTGCGTCTGCGCGGCGCTAAGACTCTGAACACCACCAACCTGAATCGGTAAGTAACGCTTACTCATCTGATTACTGGTATCAGTAAAATCCAGTGTCAAGCGAGCTGGATTGGCAATCGAAAAGACTTTTGGTGATGGCGCGGAACCATCAAACTGCAATCTAATTTCAACATCATTGTTTGGCAAGGAATTGAAATCAACAGATTTCAATTCATGAACTGCCGCAATTGCACCCTGCAATGGGAGCGCTAAAACCAGCAAAGCAAACAGCCAATACATAAAGTCCGGGGCGCGCGATTTTTTAGTTGTAAAATCCATTTTGAATATCGTCTTGTTATTAATTTTCATATTGTTAGCCCCTGTCTATGGGGTTTTTATTGCGATTGACGCCGGACGTTTTATAAATCCACCGTATCCATCTGGTGTAACTTCACTCAGTTTGACACTGTTATCGGTAACAGTGGTGATTTTGCCGTGATTTTGTCCCATGTAGTTCCCCACTCTGACTCTTTGGATAGTGCCTTCTGGCGTTCTAATTAGCGCCCATTCCTGACCGCCTTGCTGCATGGTTCCCACCATCTTTAGCGCATCCAGTGGAAAGCTTTCAAGGTATTCTTTTGAGCGGTGTTGATCAACTTTAATCGAGCCGACCGGCTTGTGCTCTGTCACCAGTTTCGCTGCCAGCACGCCGTCATCAAATGGGCTGCGTTGGTGGTCAGGGTAATTAAATGGCTGATACGCTGTCACTTCTGGGATTGCAGCGATATCGGAAGCAGGTTTGGCTTTTACCGCGTCGATGTAAGTATCTAGATCTGAATTATCATGTTCACAACCAACCAGTCCTAAAAAGCAAAGTAGTGCGAGCGCTCTGATCCGAATCATGATCCGTCCTCCTGATCGGCAAGGTACCGATAGGTCTTGGCTGTCACATCCATAGAAAGCTTATTATCACTAGTAGGTGACAGTTTAATATTGTGCAACGTAACAATACGGGGTAAGGCTGCAATACCGCTGGAGAATTTTGCCATCTGATGATAATCACCCGTGACGCGAATCTGAATGGGTTTTTCCGCATAGAAGCCTTTGGTGACTTCGTTTTGTGGTTTAAACAGATTTATTTTTAGACCGCTTGCCAGACCGGTTTGCGAAACATCCAGAATCACGGCTGGAATCTCTGTGCCGCTAGGGAGCTGTCGCAACATGGCTCCGAGATCTTCTTCCATTTCCTTTAGCTGGGCTTGATAGATTTTAATATTGGCTGATTTCTTATATTTGACATCAAAACTGCGTCTTAAATCTTGCTCTTTAACCGCTAGCTGTTTTAAATCTTCTAATTGATTGCGGGAATGAAAATAATATCCGGCACCCAACACTGTCGCCAATACCAGCAGCATCAAAATCGCTTTAACTGCAAGGGGCGCATTACCAAGCTTAGATACATCGCTAATATCTAAATTTTTGAAATCATTAAGATCCATTACTTGGCTCCTTGGGTGTTTCTTTTTGAACTTCCAATGAGAAGGTACGTACCGCTACCCGAGACTTCTTGCCTTTGGACTTTGACTCAATGACAGATAGTTTTGGATTCACCAGCCATGGTGAGGCCTCAAGGTTTCGCATATAGCTGGAAACACGCGCATCAGATTCAGCTCTACCCGAGAGAGTTAATTTAGTCCCTGATTGTGCAAGCTTGGTTAAGTGCAGACCATCGGGTAGTGTCGTGACCAGTTCATCAAAAATATGTACGATTTCTGGGCGACTACGTTGCAGCTGCTGAATGATTTCCATGCGATCCAATAGCGCCTGTTTCTTTTTATCCAGGTTTTTGATGGTCTTGATGCGTTTATCAACTTCAGTGATCTCAAGATTTAATCGAGCGTTACGAGACTTCTGATTATCAATGTCTCCACTAATGACCATATGAGAAGCAAGCATCAAACCCGCGCCGATGACGGCCGTCAATCCTAACAATGAAACAAATTTTCGTTGCTGCTCACGGCGGCGATTTTCGCGCCACGGCAATAGATTAATATGCGCCATTAGTCAAAACTCCTCATGGCGAGCCCTACCGCTATCAACAGCGCAGGTGCATCATTCCCCAGCCGTTGCTGATTGATTTTTGAGGCGAAGCTCATGCGGCTAAAAGGATTTGCAATAACTGTAGTTGTTTGGGTTTGCTGTTCGACCATCTCATCAATCCCGGGAATAGAGGCACAACCGCCACCCAAGATTATTTGATCAACTTCGGTGTGCTGACTCGATGCATAAAAGAACTGCAATAGCCGCTGGGTTTGCTGCGTTAAAGTGTCTTTAAAATTATTGAGAATTTCTGGTACATAGTTATCAGGCAATCCGCCCTCTTTCTTCGCTAACCCAGCTTCTGCAAATGACAATCCATAGCGACGCATAATTTCTTCTGTTAGCTGGCGACCACCGAACGCCTGTTCACGCGTGTAAACCAGCTGATCATTATGAACCACTGAGATACTGGTCATGGTTGCGCCGATATCAAATATGGCGACAGTTCTATCGGCATCTGTTTCGCCATGATGATCGATGAGAGGACTGGTGCCTTCGGTTGCGTAGGATTCAATATCGACAATAACAGGTTCTAACCCAGCCGCCTCTGCAATTGAACACCGCGTTTCTACAATCTCGGTACGCGATGCTGCCAGTAAAACATCAACCGTATTTGGTGTGACATCTGATGTTCCAAGCACTTCAAAATCAAGATTAACTTCGTCTAGCGAATAAGGAATGTACTGGTCAGCTTCAAGTTGAATTTGCCCTTCGAGTTCGTCATCGGGGATATTCGCAGGCATGGTAATAGATTTGGAGATTGCTGCCGAGGCAGGTACCGCGAGGGCACAACGCCTGGTTTTGGCGCCACAGCGTTTGACTGCTTTAGATAATGCATTGCTAACAGCGCCAACATCCGAAATACTTTTCTCAACAACCGAGTTGGTTGGCAAAGGTTCAACGGTGTAGGACTCAACACGATAGCGGTTGCCAGACTGGCTCAACTCAATTAACTTTATGCAAGTTGAGCTAATATCTATCCCTAATAATGGCTGCTTTCTTCGTCCAAATGAAAACACGAAATTTCCTCTGTTTATGGCTACTTAGCGTCAAAAGTTGCTGTTATTGATTAGGAAATTATCCCAAGTGGTAACCAGCAGGTGTATGTTACCCTATTTTGACCCTGTCAAGCACTCTACGCGTCCAGTGCGTTATGGGGAGCAGGCTAACAGAATTTACGAGGCTAACTGTTTGAACCAGTCGACTATATGAATGTAATCACTACTATTTTCCGCTGGATATTGATCTTCATCTCGACAATTGCGTTGCTTGGCGTACTGATTGTCGGCGGCGTGTCTATCTACGCGCTGCCGGGCTTGCCGTCCGTGGATCAGCTTAAAAGTGTTGAATACCACGTTCCACTACGCGTTTACTCTGCCGAAGGTGACCTACTGGCTGAATTTGGCGAGAAACGGCGTATTCCACTCGATATCGATGCAATTCCCGACTATTTGAAGCAAGCAGTGGTCGCTGCAGAGGATGATCGTTTTTACGAGCATCCGGGTGTGGACTATCAAGGTTTACTCCGTGCCGCGCTGAGTCTGGCGAAGACGGGTGAGGCGATACAAGGTGGCTCAACCATTACCATGCAAGTGGCGCGCGGATTTTTCCTTAGCCGCGAACGGTCATTCTGGCGAAAGTTGCGCGAGGTGTTACTGGCATTCCAAATCGAGAAACAGCTGACTAAAGATCAAATTCTGTCGCTGTATCTCAATCAAAACTATATGGGTAAACGTGCCTACGGGGTGGGTGCAGCAGCCCAAACCTATTACGGGATTGATGTTAAAAATCTTAACTTGCCACAAATAGCGATGTTGGCGGGGCTGTACAAAGCACCCTCTCGTTTTAATCCCGTAGCCAATCCAGACCGTGCAAAATTGCGCCGTAATTATGTGCTGCGCAGAATGTCAGAAAAGGGCTACATTTCACAGGCTGATTTTGATAGCGCAGTCGCAACGCCCCTGACCGCGAGAGTCCACGCAGCTAAATTGGACGTTGAAGCAGGCTATGTTTCTGAAATGGTACGGGCGCACCTGCATGCTCAATATGGGGACGACATTTACTCATCCGGCTTTCGGGTGACCACGACAATCCATAAAAACCTCCAACAAGCTGCAAATCTGAGTTTGCGCAAAGCTCTTCTGTCTTACGATCGCAGGCATGGTTATCGCGGAGTCGAGGCGCATTATGATCTCGCTGGCAAGAGTAGTTCAGATTTTGACCATTTGCTGCAAAATCATCCTGAATATGGCGGGTTACGTGCCGCTTTGGTGATGTCATCAGATGCTTCTAGCGCATCATTGTATTTGGACAACGATGAAGTTGCTGATCTAAATCTTGGTGCAATCCGCTGGGCGAGACCTTATATTGATGAAGATAACACGGGCTCACGGCCAAAACGCGTTGACGAAGTGATTGAATCGGGTGACCTGATTCGACTGGTACGCACCGAAGATGGCTGGCGGCTGGGCCAGTTGCCAGAAGTGGGGGGCGCACTGGTTTCAATCAAAGCCGAAGATGGTCAGATTCAAGCACTGACCGGCGGTTTTGACTATTACCACAGCCGTTTTAATCGCGCTGTTCAGGCAGTCCGGCAACCTGGATCTAATTTTAAGCCTTTTATTTACTCTGCCGCGCTGGCAAAAGGGTTTACCCCAGCGAGTATTTTTAATGATGCCCCCATTGTCCATGAAACAGAAATTCGTGGCGAAATGCAGTTATGGCGACCGGAAAATTATTCCGGAAAATTTCACGGCCCAACGCGATTACGCAAAGCGCTGGCACATTCTCGGAACCTCGTTTCAATTCGATTACTCAATAAGGTAGGCGTGAAGTTTACGCTCAATCATATTGATAAATTCGGCATGACAGAACGCCCCATGCCGCCAGACTTATCGCTCTCACTAGGCACCGGCTCACTCACGCCACTAGAGCTAGTGAGCGGCTATGCAGTCATTGCCAATCAAGGTTTTCGAGTCAACCCCTATTTCATTAGCAAGATTGAAGATCGTAATGGCAATGTTATTTTTCAACACGCACCAGACGTTGCCTGTGAAACGCCTTGCGAAAATCTGCTGACACCAGAGCTATTGAACGTCACACCAGAACTAGCAAGCTCGGGCAAGCGTTTGGGCCGCCCGGCTGAGCGTGTGGTAGAACAAGACAATATGTTTCAAATGGTCAGCATGATGAAAGATGTGATCCGTGTTGGTACAGGACGACGTGCGAAAGTGCTTAATAGAAATGATCTGGCGGGCAAAACCGGCACCACCAACGAACAAAGAGACGCCTGGTTTAGTGGTTTTAATCGAGAGATTGTAACAACCGTATGGATTGGGTTTGATAAGCTCAAACCGCTAGGCAAAAAAGAAACCGGCGGCCGATTAGCGTTACCTGCATGGATTGACTACATGCGAACTGCACTACAAGGCGTACCGCAGCGTCCCTGGCAAATGCCAGATAATCTGATGGTTATCGAAATTGACTCGAAAACCGGATTGCGGGTTGAAACAGAAACACCCGGCGCTATATTTGAGATGTTCAGACCTGGAAATGTTCCCGAGGCAGCCAAGCCACGCGTCACCCCAATCGACGGTACCGAGGTGCCAGAACAGATTTTCTAGGCGACTCTCGGTTGATATGGCGCATAAAAACACCTCAAGAAGACGGCTTCTCATCGCAGAAGAAGCGGCTAAACTCATTTCTGAAGGCGCTGCCGATTTCCACAGCGCCAAGCAAAAAGCTGCCACGCGGCATGGAGTGACTGCCACACGCGATTTACCGGATAATTTAGAGATAGAGCAGGCATTAATCGCGCGACAAAGTTTGTTTGAGGGAGACCAGCACACCATTATGGTGGATGGGCTGCGGCAAACCACGCTAGCACTAATGACGGTGCTGGCAAAGTTTGATCCACACCTAGTTGGCGGCGTTTTGAGTGGCACCGCAAATGCCTTTTCAGAGATACAGCTACACGTTTTTAGTGATGACCTGGAAGCTGTGGCAATTCATTTGCTCAATAAAAATATTACCTACCGTTCAATAGAAAAAGAGATCGCTGATCTCCTGTTGCCAGGGTTTGAATTTTTCTGGCAAGGCAAACCAATAGAGCTATTGGTATTTGACGATGGGGCACGAATCTCCCCAGCAAGCCCGATAGACGGCAAGCCGATGGCGCGAGCATCTAAAGCTAAAGTCACCGCGTTGCTTGAGCGCGGTTAGTTACTTCTATTGCGGTTCTGATTCCGATTTCCAGAAAACTTCCGTCCGCCCTGGCGTTTTTGGTGACCACCACTGGGTTTCCCTGAGCGGCCTGAATTGCCATACCGCTTAATTTTTGCCGCTGGCTTGAAATCTGTTGCAATAAACTCCTGAACATCCAAAACCGGCAGCTTTTGCTCCAGATATTCTTCGATATCCGGCAGATAAAAAGACGTATCTTCACAAGCAAAGCCAAGTGCTTTTCCAGATGCTCCAGCGCGAGCAGTTCGCCCGATTCTGTGGACATAATCCGCCGCAATCTGTGGCAAATCAAAATTGAACACGTGAGTAACATTGGGGATATGCAAACCACGCGCGGCTACATCGGTTGCGACCAGAATATTGAGCTCACCCGTACCAAACTGTTCTAGCAGCTTTTGGCGTTTGTTCTGCGGTACATCGCCTGAAAGCATGGCGACTTTGTAATCATTACCTTCCAGCCAGGCAACAATAGTTTCTGCTGCTTTTTTAGTATTAGTGAAGACGATACTACGATCAGGATTTTCTGACTTGAGCAAACCGAGCAACAATGGGATTTTATCGGTATTCGCCGTGTAGAAAACACTTTGTTCAACTCGATCGGCAGTTACCTGCTCTGCTTGCACCTCAATTTTTTGTGCATCATTCATGTGCATGTAAGCGAGTTCTAAAACCCGAAACGACAAGGTTGCAGAAAACAGCATACTGAGACGTTTTTCCGGTTTTGAGCAACGGTTGAGTAAAAACCTCAGATCTTTAATAAAACCAAGATCAAACATCCGATCTGCCTCATCGAGCACTAACACCTCAACAGCACGCAGATCAAACACGCCTTGCTTGAGGTAATCGATTAAACGTCCAGGTGTTCCAATTAGAATATCAATGCCGTTATCAAACTGCCTGCGCTGTTTTTCATAATCTATGCCGCCATACGCAATGCCGAGTTTGAATCCGCAGGTTTTGTTCAGCAATTTGGCATCATTGTGAATCTGAATCGCCAGCTCACGCGTTGGCGCGAGCATAAATGCGCGCGGCTGCTGGGGCTTTCTATCGGCAGCGGGCTGATTGCGCAGCAAGCGGGTAAATGTGGCGACCAAGAAGGCCGCTGTTTTACCGGTACCCGTTTGCGCCTGGCCTGCAATGTCTTTGCCTTCCAGTAAAAGAGGAATGGTTTGCGCTTGAATTGGGGTGCAGAACTCAAACCCGCTTTCTGTGATGCCCTCCATGAGTTGCTCAGGAAGATCGAAGTCGCTAAATCGGGCTTCAGTAAGATGTTGGTCGCTCATAAATTAAATCGCATGGAATAATGTGGGAATTGCCGCAATATGGACTTGCTCAGCGCAATCCGCTAGTCTCAAGGCTAATTACTATGTTTACACGGAGACTTGATGTGAGTAACGAGCTAACATATCTCAGCGATGACAGCTTTGAGGACGAAGTTTTAAAATCAGAGCAGCCTGTGCTGGTTGATTATTGGGCGGAATGGTGTGGCCCTTGTAAAATGATCGCGCCAATTCTAGAGGAAATCGCGTCAGAATACACGGGGCGCATTAAAGTCGCGAAAATAAACATTGATGAAAATCCCGGAACACCTCCCAAATACGGGATTCGTGGGATTCCTACATTGATGCTATTTAAGAATGGCGAAGTCGAAGCAACCAAGGTTGGCGCGCTATCAAAATCACAATTAGCCGCGTTTTTGGATCAAAATATTTGAATCACTCGGTTGAGCTGATATCGCGAGATATCGACTCAACCCTACAATTTTTCAGATAACCGTCACATCGAAACGCTTTACGGCGTTGATGTTTCGTACTATAGTTCTTGGCAAGTCCTTCGATTGCGCTATTCCAGCGCACGAATCTCTCAATAAAAAAACTTTTTTTACGCCCTCCATGCGTGGACTCATTGCCAGTCCGGTCGCCGTCGTAATTTTTTTAATTCATCTCAAATACAAAGTCTTCTATGAATCTCACCGAACTGAAACAAACCCCGCCCGCTAAATTATTGAAACTTGCTGAATCCATGGGAGTGGAAAACATCTCTCGCTCGAGAAAGCAAAACGTTATTTTTTCTATCCTTAAAGCGCATGCAAAAAAAGGCGAGGATATTTTTGGCGATGGTGTGCTGGAGATTCTTCAGGATGGTTTTGGTTTTTTACGTTCATCAGATAGCTCTTATCTTGCCGGCCCTGATGATATTTATGTTTCACCCAGCCAGATTCGTCGCTTTGGATTAAGAACTGGCGACACCATTTCTGGAAAAATCAGGCCTCCGAAAGACAATGAGCGTTATTTCGCTATGCTCAAAGTCGCTGAGATTAATTTTGAACCACCAGAAAAAGCAAAATCCAAAATTCTGTTTGAAAACCTGACGCCATTGCACCCTGATGAGCGCCTGCGCATGGAAGTAGGTAACGGTAGCACTGAAGATATTACCGCCCGAGTGATTGATATCGTCTCGCCAATTGGCCTTGGGCAGCGTGGATTAATTATCGCACCACCCAAAGCGGGTAAGACCATCATGTTGCAGAACATCGCACAAAGCATCACTCAAAATGCACCAGATGCCACATTAATCGTGCTGCTCATTGATGAACGTCCCGAAGAAGTTACCGAGATGTCACGGATGGTGAAAGGTGAAGTGGTTTCATCGACCTTTGATGAGCCTGCGACGCGGCACGTACAAGTGGCTGAAATGGTTATCGAAAAAGCCAAGCGCTTAGTTGAGCATAAGAAAAATGTGATTATTTTACTCGATTCGATTACTCGACTAGCTCGTGCTTATAACACCGTCGTACCTTCCTCTGGAAAAGTACTGACAGGTGGTGTTGATGCCAATGCATTGCAACGTCCTAAGCGTTTCTTCGGTGCTGCCAGAAATATCGAAGAAGGCGGCTCACTAACCATCATCGCTACTGCACTGATTGATACTGGCTCCAAAATGGATGAAGTCATTTATGAGGAATTTAAAGGCACTGGTAACTCTGAATTACATCTCGATCGAAAAATCAGTGAGAAGCGTGTCTATCCTGCAATTAATATCCGCCGCTCCGGCACTCGACGCGAAGAGTTATTAACGGACGATGACGAACTACAAAAACTGTGGATCTTGCGCAAATTCCTGCATTCAATGGATGATTTGGAAGCGATGGAATTTATAATCGGCAAGCTGCAATCAACGAAAAACAACAATGATTTCTTCGACACCATGAAGCGAACCTAACGCTTTGCCTCGTTTGTTTTTAATTGTTTTCAACAGACTCTGAAATCCATTCCAATATGTAATATTCTTTAG
>CAZUAW010000020.1:10196-17896 GCA_964618535.1 uncultured Thiotrichales bacterium | reverse complement strand
GGAATCAATAGATAAGCGAGAACTCGTGTAATTCATGAAATATTCGGGCTAGATATTAAATCAACAAAAAGAGTATAGCTGGCTATAATAAAAATTCAGGGAAGTTTTATCGAGGAGGAGTGGTAGAGTTGCAGAAGGTTTTTACCAAACTAAATGAATAGTCGTTCGTTAGTCGGTTGAATATGCGGTAATTTTATTTGGTCACGTTTAAGAATTAGAAAACTAGACGCCCGAAACAGGCCGAAATTATTGTAAATAAGTGTTAAATATTTTATGAGGCATGAATTATGCCTACTTAGACATTTTCAGCTCAAACTAGCAGTAGCAGATTTTGTTACCTGAGCTTTCTGATGAAGCAATTTATCCAGCGGTTGCGACTGTACTGAATCCTCCATCAACGTAAAGAATTTCGCTGGTGATACCGCTGGCAAGATCTGAGCATAAAAATGCGCCAGCATCACCGACTTCTTCAATCGTGACATTGCGTTTTAGAGGCGCGTGATCGGCGACTTCATTTTGTAGCTTGCGGAAATTGGAAATGCCAGCGGCAGCCAGTGTGCGAATGGGGCCGGCTGAGATTGCGTTAACGCGCGTTCCTTCCGGGCCGAGGGTGTAACCAAGATAGCGCACGTTAGCTTCTAGACTGGCTTTGGCTAACCCCATTACATTGTAGCTAGGCATCGCACGGACGGCGCCAAGATAGGAGAGGGTTAGGATTGAGGCGTTGCGATTTTGCATCATTTCACGTCCAGCCTTGGCAAGTGCAGCGAGGCTGTAACAGCTGACATCCATAGCAGTTCGAAAGCCTTCGCGGGTGACGTTGTCGAGAAAGTCGCCTTCCAGCAGTTCTTTGGGGGCAAAGGCTATGGAGTGAATCAGGATATCGAGATGATCCCAGTAGTCATCGAGGTGCTCGAATACGGCTTCGATTTCTTCATCGCTCTCAACATTACAAGGGACAACGATGTCGGAATCGAATTCACCGGCAAATTTCTCGACGCGGCTTTTCATGCGTTCGTTCTGATAAGTGAAGGCAAGCTCAGCACCCTCACGTTTCATTGACTTGGCGATGCCATAGGCGATTGAACGATTGCTGGCTACACCAACGATTAATGCACGTTTTCCGTCGAGAAATCCCATCGAATGCTCCTGTTGAATATTGGGTCTAGCGGGTTTCCCCGACTAAAGTTGACGCTGTTCCGATATCATAACTGGCTAGCAAAAGAAGGTGAACCTAAAAAATACCCAGGCTGTGCGAAAACGACAGATCCGCGATGCAGCCAATATTATTAAGTTGGGAGCTTGTCGGAAATATCGACTTGAACAATCTCATCACTTCTATATTAATCAGTAAGTTGCTACTCTGTTGCGCTGTCTAACCGCGCGTTGATTGCATGATCTATCGTTTGCTCACCTTGTTGTTTCTACTTGTTGTGACGTCACACACTCAGGCGAGTGTCTGGAATAGCCCACATGCGGCCTCCAAAGTTAAGGAAGATGTTCTATTCTCTTCATTTTCAGCACCGCCTAAACATCTTGACCCAGTGGTCTCCTACAGCTCCAACGAGTGGGCGATAATCAGTCAAGTCTATGAACCGCCGCTACAATACAACTACCTCAAACGCCCTTATGAGCTGGAACCGCTAACGCTGGTTGCAATGCCTGCCGTTCGCTATTTAGATGCAGCAGGAAACGAGGTCGATAAGGATTCTTCCGCATCCGTATATTCTGAATACCGTCTGGAACTACGAGACGATATTCATTATCAAGCGCATCCTGCGTTTGTAAAAGATCAGCAGGGAAACCTCGCTTACGGAAATTTAACCGATAAGCAATTGGCTGCGATCAAACGCCTGGAAGACTTTCAAAACAATTCATCGCGTGGGTTGGTTGCAGCAGATTATGAATATGCGATTAAGCGCATGGCGGTTCGCCAATATCATTCGCCAATTCTAGATACCATGCAAAACTATATTGTCGGTCTGGATAGCTTTTCAAAAGAAATAACTACAACGGTTAAACAACTTAAAAAAGACAAAGCGGTTATTGATCTGCGGAAATTCAAAATCTCTGGCGTGACAGTGATAGATGACCACACTTTGACAATTAAAATTAATGGTCGATATCCTCAGTTTCTGTACTGGTTAAGCATGAATTTTTACGCGCCCATCCCGTGGGAAGCAGACTTGTTTTATCAGCAGCCTGGGCTGATAAAAAAGAACCTTACACTCAACTGGTTTCCTGTGGGAACGGGCCCTTATATGCTGGTGGAAAACAACCCCAATAAACAAATGCGTTTGTTGGCCAATCCAAATTATCATACAGAAACCTATCCGGAGATTTCTTTAAAAGATGCTGCCATTGCTTCAATTCCAGAAGCGGTAACTCAGGATTCAGGAGAGAGATTACCCTTTATTAAAGAAGTTATTTATTCCCTTGAAAAAGAAAATATACCTCTGTGGAATAAATTCTTACAGGGTTACTACGATGCTTCTGGCGTTAGCTCTGAAGCCTTTGACCAAGTGGTACAAGTATCAAGTGCTGGGTTAATGGGACTCAGTCAGGAAATGAAAGATAAAGGTATACAGCTACGTGGATCGGTTCAGCCGACGGTTTTTTACATGGCTTTTAATATGGTTGATCCAATCATTGGTGGTTATTCAGCGTCTGCGAAAAAGCTTCGTCAGGCCGTAAGCATTGCCATGAACGAAGAAGAGTATGTCTCTATTTTCAGGAACGAACGCGGTATCCCCGCACAAGGCCCAATTCCACCAGGGATATATGGCTACCTGGAAGGCGAAGCCGGGACGAATCCGGTGGTGTATAACTGGATACAAGGTGAACGCCAAAGAAAACCATTAGCCGAGGCGAAAAAGCTACTGGCAGAGGCAGGGTATCCCAACGGAATTTCCACAGAAACAGGCAAGCCATTAGCGCTGTATTTAGATACGCCGGCAAGTGGTCCAGATAGCCGTGCGGAATTGGATTGGCGACGCAAGCAATTTGATAAATTAGGTATTCAATTGATTGTACGTTCGACAGATTACAACCGCTTTCAGGACAAAGTAAGAAAAGGTAAAACACAGATTTTCTCTTGGGGCTGGAATGCGGATTACCCCGATCCAGAAAACTTTCTGTTTTTACTTTACGGTGGCAATGCCACAGTAGATACCAACGGCAGTGGTATTAATAGCTCCAACTATAAAAACCCAAAATTTGATCGTTTGTTTGAAGAAATTCAAACCATGGAAAACACCCCCGAGCGAGCAGAGAAAATCCAACAGATGCTAAAAATAGTCCGCGAAGATGCGCCCTGGGTTTGGGGGTTTCATCCAAAATCTCTGGCCTTGTTTCATCATTGGTATGGTAATGTCTGGCCAAATCAAATGGCGAATAACACCCTAAAATACAAACGTATTGACGGCAAAAAACGTGCGCAGCAACAGCAAAGCTGGAATCAACCGGTGATATGGCCGCTGGTATTCTTTGTACTATTTGTTTTGCTGATGATCTACCCCTTATACCGCGCATATCAAACTCGCCAAACTGAAGTGATAGGGGAGCGCTGAAATGTTTGCCTACATCATTAGACGCATCTTATACGCATTCCCAATTCTAATCGGCGTGAACCTGATTACTTTCGTGTTGTTCTTTATGGTCAACACACCGGACGACATGGCTCGGGCACAATTGGGTGCAAAACAAGTGACACCTGAGCTGATTCAATCCTGGAAAGAAGAACGCGGTTACGACAAGCCTTTGTTCATTAATACCCAAGCTAAAGGCGTTGCAAGTAAGTTCACAGAAACATTGTTCGTACAGGAATCACTCAAACTGTTTGTTTTTGACTTTGGTTTTTCAGATGCCGGAAGAGATATTGGTAACGATATCAAACAACGTATGTGGCCAAGTCTAGAGCTGGCTTTACCAACATTTATTATTGCGCTGATCACGAATATTTCTCTGGCGTTGCTGTTAGTTTTATTCAGAGGTTCTGCATTGGATACCAGCATGATGGTCGTTGCAGTGATGATTATGTCCGTCTCTGGTCTATTCTACATTATTGCCGGACAAGTGCTGTTTAGTAAGGTCTGGCATTGGGTGCCGATCTCTGGATTTGAAACAGGGTGGGGCGGATTTAAGTTTATCATTCTGCCAGTGCTGATTGGTGTATTTGGTGGTATGGGCGCAGGTGTGCGCTGGTATCGGAGTATTTTTCTTGAACAAATTAATCAGGACTATGTTCGTACTGCCCGAGCTAAAGGGTTATCTGAATTAAAAGTGTTGTTCGGCCACGTATTACGCAATGGCATGTTGCCTATTCTGACAGGCGTCGTGGTGGTGATTCCAACGCTGTTTATGGGTAGCCTGATTATGGAATCTTTTTTCGGTATTCCAGGCTTGGGTAGCTATACCATTGATGCGATTAACTCTCAGGATTTTGGTATTGTTAAAGCGATGGTATTTCTCGGTGCAGTACTTTATATCATCGGTTTAATTCTCACCGATATTTCCTATACGCTATTTGATCCCAGAGTGAAACTGTCATGAAGTTTACCTTTCTATGGACGGACATCATGGTCTGGCTGCTGGTTGTTTCGCTTCTCGTCTGGGGCTGGATTGTGTCACGTTCGCCACAGGTGAAAAAACAATGGCATAGCATTTTCCAATCAAGCATTGCCATTAGCTGTGCCGTGATATTGCTTTTCTATTTGATGTTCGCATTGCTTGATTCAGTTCACATGCGCTTTGCCGTTGAATCCAGCGGCGATGATAGCGTTAAGTCAGAAACACAGTATCAGGCTGATATGGTTAGCGTACTGGATAAACTGTTTAAACATCGGATCGAACATACTGAACGCACCTATTCTGCACCTTTCTCAACCCATGAGTACGCCAAATCTATTGTGGTTAATGACCAAGGTATTTCCACGCAGCAGTATTTACCGTTAAAACACGTTGCAACCGACTTAGCCCAGGGGCAAAGCACCAGTAGCGATATTGTCAAAAAATCTTTGGTGGGCGTTGCAGCAGGTATTGTGATTACTGTATTTCTAATTGCGTTACACCTGTTACTGCGTAGTCGTTCTCAAAAACGTGGTTTTAAACAGCAACTAAACATGGTGATAAAAGGGCAGACAAAACTACCTTGGAGAACCGCATATCTAACGCTTGGTGGCCTAATTATTTTATTTAGCTGGTTTTATTACCTAAGCTTTTCTTATCACGTTTTAGGTACTGATAAAGTCGGTGGTGACGTGCTTTATCACAGTCTGAAAAGTATTCGAACGGGGGTGCTGATTGGTATTTTAACGACACTGGTGATGTTGCCTGTTGCGATTTTTCTTGGCATTAGCGCAGGGCTTTTTGGTGGCTGGATCGACGATATTATTCAATACCTCTATACCACGTTGAATTCTATCCCTGGTGTTTTATTGATTGCTGCCGCTGTTCTGGTAATGCAAGTGACCATGGATAACAATCCGCAGTGGTTTGAAACCACGGTAGAGCGTTCTGATCTAAGGTTAGTGTTTCTGATAATGATTCTTGGCGTGACCTCCTGGACCGGGCTTTGCCGGTTGCTCAGAGCTGAAACACTGAAAATCTCGCAGGTTGAATTTGTCACTGCCGCAAAAGCCTTCGGCGTGAGCAAGATGGCCATTATTCGTCGTCACATTATGCCGAATCTCATGCATATTATTTTAATTTCAGTGGTGTTGGATTTTAGTGGTCTAGTGCTCGCAGAAGCGGTTTTATCTTATGTCGGTGTCGGCGTTGATCCCACCATGCACAGCTGGGGAAACATGATTAATCAAGCGCGTCTGGAAATGGCAAGAGAGCCGATGGTTTGGTGGTCTTTATTCTCAGCCTTTATTTTTATGTTTGTTTTAGTGTTGGCAGCAAACCTTTTTTCTGACCGGATACAAAAGGTGCTTGATCCGAGGAATAACGCATGAGTGGGTTGACGACAAAAAACCCGATACTCAGCGTGAAGGATTTATCATTGGTGGTGAAAGATGATAATGAGCTGTTATTAAATTCAATTAGCTTTGATATGCAACCGGGAGAAATTTTTGCGCTGGTGGGCGAATCAGGTAGCGGAAAATCACTCACTGCACTCACCATTATGCGATTACTGCCTGATGCGCTAGCGATCTCCGGAGGAGACATTACGCTCAATCAGCGTTCATTATTTTCGATTCCTGAAGTGCAAATGCAAAAAGTGCGGGGTAAATCCATTGCGATGATTTTTCAGGAACCCATGACTGCTCTCAACCCCGTTATGACAACGGGCAAACAAGTTGCTGAAGTCCTAAGAATCCATCTCGGCTTAAAAAACGATGAGGTTAAAGAGAAAGTTATTTCTCTATTCAAAGAAGTCGGGTTAAAAAATGCTGAGGAACGCTACGATTGGTATCCACATGTCTTGTCTGGTGGTCAAAAGCAGCGTGTCATGATTGCAATGGCATTGGCTTGTGAGCCGGAGTTACTGATTGCGGATGAACCGACCACAGCGCTGGATGTCACAATTCAGGCGCAGGTGCTGGATTTACTCAAACAAATTAGAGATCAGCGTGGGTTGTCGATACTGTTTATTACCCACGACATGGGCGTGGTCGCAGAAATGGCTGATACGGTTGCAGTCATGCGTAACGGCGAAATTGTTGAGCAAGCAGAATGCCAGCATTTCTTTACCAATCCGCAGCATCCTTATACCCAAAGTTTATTGAAAGATGCGCTTCCTTCAAAAAGCGATCATGCCGAAGATCGGAATGTACAAACTAAAAACTTACTGGAAATTACCGATTTAAAAGTCCATTTTCCTATCAAAAAAGGACTCTTTCAGCGCACCACAGGCTATGTCAAAGCGGTCGACGGCATCTCGCTCTCGATTCCAAAAGGTAAAACACTCGCACTGGTTGGAGAATCTGGTAGCGGTAAAAGTACCATTGGCCAGGCAATATTGAGTTTATTAAAAATAACTGATGGCAGTGTTCGTTTTGAGCAAATTGAATTAGTCCCGTTAAATGGCAAAGCACTGAGACCCTATCGACGGAAAATTCAGGTGATTTTTCAGGACCCTTATTCTGCGTTGAATCCCAGAATGACAATTGGCGAAATTATTCGCGAAGGCATGAACAGTTTAAATGTTGGCCCAAAAGACAAAGCGGGGCAAGACGAAAGAATTAAAGAACTATTATTAAAAGTTGATCTAGAAGCCGAACACGCAGAACGCTACCCGCATGAATTTTCTGGTGGGCAACGCCAGCGCATTGGTATTGCTCGCGCTTTAGCTGTAGAGCCTGAGTTGATTATTTGTGATGAACCAACCAGTGCATTAGATGTTTCAGTGCGTGCGCAAGTATTGAAACTACTGAGTGATTTGCAAAAAGAATCGGGTGTATCCTATTTATTTATTACACATGATTTATCCATTATTCCTACCATTGCACATGAAGTCGCCGTGATGAAAGAAGGCAAGCTGGTAGAACAAGGGTTAGTCTCTGAGGTATTAAAAAACCCTCAGCATGAATATACAAAGCGGTTATTAAATTCAGCCCCAAAACTGGTTCGAGATCATATCGCCAGTGTGTAAGGTCTAAAGATGCTGGCATCAGAGTTAAAACATCCAACCAGGATGTGGGACTTCAGTCCCACGCTCTTATTCTAGCCGTTTCATTGCGGGACTAAAGTCCCGC